>NZ_JBSFJX010000050.1:0-55995 GCF_053598275.1 Streptomyces sp. NPDC001156
CCACGACATCCCGTCCCCCTACCCAACGACCCCCGGCCGCGAAGGTCACGCATTCGGCAGACAAACTCCCGTTCCCATCGACCGGAAACCCGCCCGCACGCCCGGCTGCCGACGCGAGCACTCACTCACGCTCACCAAAGCGCACTCCAGCACGGTCAATCGGCAGCAGTTGCGAACCCCTGTCACGGTGGCGGTGGTGCCGCTGGCCGCCGCGCTGTACGTGGTGACCAGTACGACGTGGAGCGCGGTCGAGCGGACGGTGCTGTACCGCTGGGCGCGGGCGACGACGGTCCAGTCCGTGAACGGGGTATTGCAGACTGGACGGCTACCTTGGAGGATCGACCAGTCCTCCGATGGCTGCGTCCCCTGCCGCACTCAGGCCGTACCCATCGACCGGGCTGCCCGCGATCGAGGAGATGGGGATCATGAAGCTGCTGCGAGTCGGTACGGCGGGGGCGGAGCGGCCCGCGCTGCTCGACGCCGACGGGATCCTGCGGGACCTGTCGGGTCTCGTCCCGGACATCGACGGTCCGCTGCTCGCCGACGAGGCGGCGCTGAGCCGGATCCGGACTGCCGCCGAGGAGGGCGGGCTGCCGGAACTGGACGCCGCCGGGTTGCGTATCGGACCGCCGCTCGCCCGCATCGGCAAGATCGTCTGCATCGGCCTGAACTACCACGATCACGCGCGCGAGACCGGCGCGGAGCCGCCCGCCGAGCCGGTCATCTTCTTCAAGGCGGCGGACACGGTCGTCGGGCCCGACGACACCGTGCTCGTGCCGCGTGGGTCCGCCAAGACCGACTGGGAGGTCGAACTCGCGGTCGTCATCGGACGCACGGCCCGCTATCTGGAGTCGCACGAGGAGGCGCTCGCGCATGTCGCCGGATACGCGGTGGCGCACGACGTCTCCGAGCGCGAGTTCCAGATCGAGCGTGGCGGGACCTGGGACAAGGGGAAGAACTGCGAGACGTTCAACCCGTTCGGGCCGTGGCTGGTGACCGCCGACGAGGTGGCGGACCCGCAGGACCTGGCGCTGAAGCTCTGGGTCAACGGTGAGCTGAAGCAGAACGGGACCACGGCGGAGCAGATCTTCCCGGTCGCCGAAGTCGTGCGGTACGTCAGCCAGTTCATGGCGCTGTACCCGGGGGACGTCATCAACACCGGTACGCCGGCGGGAGTCGCGCTCGGGCAGCCCGACCCGAAGCCGTACCTTCGGGCCGGGGACGTGGTGGAGCTGGAAATTTCGGGGTTGGGGCGGCAGCGGCAGGAACTCAAGAATGCGTGAGCGCTCCGCTGGGGGTGGGGGGATTGCGTCCTTCCCCGCGGCCCCTGTTGGGCGTGACGGCCCGGGGGTTGCGGGGGGTTTGACGGGTGCGGGGCGCCGGGGGGTGTTTGCGCAGTTCCCCGCGCCCCTTTCGGGGCGCGGGGATTGGGGGCTGCGCGTGTGCGCGGCTGCGGGTTGTCGGGGGTGATTGCGTAGTTCCCCGCACCCCTATTGGGGCGCGGTCCTGTGGTGGGGACTGCGCGTGTGTGGCGGCCGCGGGCCGGCGAGGGTTGATCACGCAGTTCCCCGCGCCCCTTTCGGGGCGCGGGGATTGGGGGGTCGTGCGTGTGTGGCCGCTGACCGTTGTCGGTGGTTGAGCGCAGTTCCTCGCGCCCCTTTCGAGGCGGACTAGCCCCAATGCCGTGTAGATAGGCGTGGGGCCCGGGTGCGTCGAGTCGACCGCAAGAGGACGGAGCTCCTGCTAGAACCGTGTCGACCAAGATCACTGTTCGGCGGGAGCTCCGTTGGGTGCCCAGTCTGTCATCTCTCGTGAGGTTGTCGTTGCTGCGGGGGCTTTCGCACCCGGCCATCTGGGCGAGCTGACCCGGCTTGTCCCGTTCGAGATGGTCGACGAGGCGTTGACGCAGACGGGCAGGGTGCAGGAACGGGTGCGGGATCTGCCGTCCCGGGTGGTGGTGTATCTGCTGCTGGCCGGGTGTCTGTTCCCCGGACTGGGCTGGCGGCAGGTGTGGCAGCGGCTGACGGCGGGCCTGGAAGGGCTGGCAGTCGCGGACCCGACGGGCGGTGCGCTGGCGCAGGCCCGCAGGCGGGTGGGGGCCGAGCCGCTGCGCTGGCTGTTCGACCTGCTGCGTGGCCCGGCCGCCGGGATCGGCACCGCCGGCGTGTGGTGGCGCGGGCTGCTGGTCTGCGCGATCGACGGCACGACAATGGCGGTGCCCGACAGCCCGGCGAATCTGGCCGAGTTCACCAAGCACCGCTGCAACAACGGCGGTTCGGGATATCCGGCGTTGCGGCTGCTGGTACTGGTGTCCTGCGGCACTCGCACGGTCATCGACGCGGTGTTCGGACCGACCACTGACGGCGAGACGACGTATGCACCGCGCCTGCTCCGCAGCCTGCGCGAGGGCATGATTGTGTTGCTGGACCGGAACTTCGCCGCCCAAACGCTGGTAACCGCCATGGCCAAGACCGGCGCGCACGTGCTGGTCCGAGTGAAGAACGGCCGCCGACTGCCTGTGCTGGGCCGCTGTGGTGACGGCTCCTACCTGTCGGCGATCGGCGCCGTCCCCGTGCGTGTGATCGACTTCGAGATCACCATCACCACGGTCACAGGCCGCCGCACCGGCCTCTACCGGCTCGTCACCACCCTGACCGACCACCGAACCCACTCCGCCGCCGAACTGATCACGCTGTACCACCAGCGCTGGGAAATCGAAACCGCCTACCTGGAGATCAAGTCCACCATCCTGGGCAGCCGCGTCCTGCGCGCCCGCACCCCTTCTGGCATCACCCAGGAGACCTACACACTGCTGGTCACCTACCAACTCCTGCGCCTGGCCATGGCCGACGCCACCAGCACCTGCCCCGACATCGACCCCGACCGGGCCAGCTTCACCATCGCCCTGAACACCGCCCGCGACCTGGTCATCCAAGCCGCGGGTGTCATCGCCGGCTCTGTCATCGACCTCGTCGGCACCATCGGCCGCCGCGTCCTGGCAGACCTCATGCCCGACCGGCGCATCCGCAGCCGACCCCGCGTCGTCAATCGCGCGATCTCCAAGTACAACGCCAAAGGCACCATCGACCGGACCAGCTACAAGGCCACCATCAGCATCGACATCCTGAGCGCACCAGGACCTTGACACCCAGCCCGGCCGCCTATCTACACGGCATTGGGACTAGCCCTCCGTCCTGAAGCGCTCCAGCGCCTCCACCACCATGGCGTGGTCCTGCAGTTGGGGTAGGCCGGAGACCACAACCGTGCCGATCACGCCTGCGCCCTCGACCGTGATCGGGAACGCGCCGCCGTGTGCCGCGTACACGTCGGGGTCGAGGCGGGAGGACTCCTCGAACGTCGTGCCCTTGGCGCGGAAGCGGGTGCCGACCAGCAGGGACGAGCAGCCGTAGCGCTCTACGACGCGGCGCTTGCGGTCGATCCAGGCGTCGTTGTCCGGCGTCGAGCCGGGCAGTGCCGCGTGGAAGAGCTGCTGGCCGCCGCGGCGGATGTCGATGGCGACCGGGGCCTTGCGTGCCCGGGCCAGCTCCACCAGCAGCGTGCCCAGGGCCCATGCGTCGTCGTACGTGAAGCGGGAGAGCGTCAGGCGGCGCTCCTGCTCCTCGAGTTCCGCGATCTCGGGTGCGGTCGTGGTCACAGCTTCACCGCCACACCCTCGCGGGCCGAGCGTCGGGCCGCCTCGAGGACGTCCAGGGCCGCGGCCGCCTCGAGCGCGGTGACCGGGTTGGGGCCGCCCTCGCGTACGGCCTTCGCGATGGCCGCGTAGTACGCCGGGTAGTCGCCGGGGACGGTCGGCACGGGGTTGCCGCCGCCGGTGAGCGGGGACTCGCCGGCACCGATGCGGCCCCACAGGGGCTCGGGTTCCTGACCCCAGCCGGTGCCGGGGCGCAGGCCTTCGCGCAGGGCCGCCTCCTGCGGGTCCAGGCCGTACTTGACGTATCCCGCGCTGGAGCCCAGCACCCGGAAGCGCGGGCCGAGCTGGGCCGTGGTCGCGGAGACGTACAGGTGGGAGCGGACGCCGTTGGTGTGGGTGAGCGCGATGAACGTGTCATCGTCTGTCTCAGCGCCGGGGCGGCGGATGTCCGCCTCGGTGTAGACGGAGGCAGCGGGGCCGAAGAGGACCAGTGCCTGGTCGACCACATGGCTGCCGAGGTCGTAGAGCAGACCTCCGATCTCTGCCGGGTCACCGGACTCACGCCAGCCGCCCTTGGGCTGGGGGCGCCAGCGCTCGAAGCGGGACTCGAAGCGCCAGACGTCGCCGAGTTCGCCCTCGGACAGGAGCTTGCGGAGGGTCAGGAAGTCGTTGTCCCAGCGGCGGTTCTGGAAGACGGAGAGCAGCACGCCGCGCTTCTCGGCCAGCGCCGCCAATCCGCGCGCCTCGGCCGCCGTGCCCGCGATCGGCTTGTCGACCACGACCGGCAGGCCCGCCTCCAGGGCGGCCGTCGCGATCGGGACGTGCGTCTTGTTCGGGGAGGCGACGACGATCAGGTCGAGTTCGCCGGCGCGGGGCCACAGTTCGTCGGCCGTGGCGGCGATGCGCACGCCGGGGTGCTCGGCGCGGGCCTGCTCCTGCCGCTCCGGGTTCGAGGTTACGACCGTGTCGAGGACGAGGCCCTCGGTGGCGGCGATCAGCGGGGCGTGGAAGACGGAGCCCGCGAGGCCGTAGCCCACGAGGCCCACGCGGAGGGGGGTGTCGGTACCAGGGGCTGTGCCAGTCATGGGCACTACTTTCGCAACGCTGTTGCCAAAGTGCAAGCGCGAGAGAGAATGGCTGGGTGAACAGGACGTATGCGGGAGCCGGAGGAGGCAGGCGTGGGGTCGCGGGGACCGTGGCGGGTGGAGTGAACCTGCCGGCGCTGCGCAGCCACAACACGGCCCTCGTGCTGGATCTGCTGCGCACGGCGGGGGAGAGCGGGATCAGCCGTCTGGAGCTCGCGGAGCGCACCGGGCTGACCCCGCAGGCCGTCAGCAAGATCACGGCCCGGCTGCGTGCGGACGGACTCGTGGCCGAGGCGGGCCGCCGCGCCTCCACCGGGGGCAAACCGCGGACCGTGCTGCGGCTGGTGCCCGGAGCCGGGTACGCCGTGGGCCTGCATCTGGATCGGGACGAACTGCGGGCGGTGCTGTGCGACCTCACGGGCGCGGTGGTCGCCGAGCGCCGGGCCCCGCTGGACCTGGGCGCAGGAGCGCAGGCCGTGGTGGAGAGCGCGGCCCGGGAGGTGGAGGCGCTGCGAGCACAGGGCGCGGCGGTGCGTGCCGCCCGGGAAGCGGGGGCGGGACCGGAGTCCGACGAGGAGCCGGGGGCGCCCGCCGGCACGGGCGGTTCCGTGCCTGTGCTCGGGGTCGGCGTCGCGCTTCCCGGTCCCCTGGACCATCTGCACGGCGTGCTGCATCGCGTCACCGGGTTCCCCGAGTGGGACGGGTTCCCGCTGCGGGACGCGCTGGCGCGGCGGCTCGCGATGCCCGTGGTCGTGGACAAGGACACCAACGCCGCCGCGCTCGGGCTCGCGCTCGGGCTCGTGCTCGGCGGGGCGGATGGGGACGCCCACGCGTCGTTCGCCTATCTGCACCTCGGGACCGGGCTCGGCGCCGGCCTCGTCATCGGCGGGACCGTGCACCGGGGGGCCCGAACCGGGGCAGGGGAGTTCGGGCACCAGGTGATCCAGCTCGACGGGCCGTCGTGCGGCTGCGGCGACCGCGGGTGCGTCGAGGCGCTGTGCCTCGCCGCCGTCGGACGCGGAGACCTGGCCGAGGCGGCGCGCGTCCTCGGCGCGGGCGCCGCGAACCTGGTGGGGCTGCTCGACATCGACCTGGTGCTGCTCGGCGGGCGTACCGTCGCCGCCGATCCGGATGCCTTCGTACGGGGAGTGGGCGCCGTCCTCGACGCCCGCGCCCGGCGCGAGGGCTCGGCCGCGGCCGTCCCCGTGCGCCTCGCACCCGGCGGGGCGCGGGGCGTCGCGGAGGGCGCGGCCCAGCTGCTGCTCGCGCCGCTGTTCGGCCGGGCGGAGGACTGACTCCCGGGCGCGGGCGCCCGCCCGTGCCGATGTCCGACCGTCCCGCGCCCGCACCGGTGTCCAGTCGCGCCGCGCCTGCGCCGATGTCCGCGCCGGTGTCCAGCCGCGCCGCGCGCGCCGGTGCCCGGCCGTCCAGCGCCCTCGCCACTGTCCGCCCGCACCGATGTCCGCGCCGCCCCCCGCCCGCGCCGATGCCCGGCCGCTGCGCTGATCGAGGGGACTTGGCCGGTGGGCTGAGGCCGGTCGGGCGTGGCGTGCTTCAGGGGCCGCCGTCCATGGCCGGTCATGCTTCCATGCGACTGTCCAGACGCTCCCGACTGTCCCTGGTGGCGCTCTCCACGCTCGCCGCCGGCGCCCTCCTCCCGCCCGCGCTCGCCGTTGCGTACCCCGCCGACCAGCAGGCCACCTGCACCGCTTCGGCCGGCGGCTCCTTCCCGCTCGCCACCAGCATCAAGGGCGGCCCCGACCGGTACGAGCCCGGTGGTGCCGCGCAGACCTGGTTCATCGACCTCAAGAACACGACCAGGCAGGTCTGCGGCGCGATCCACCCGGTGCTGGTCCTGGTGGACACCAAGCGGGCGCTGACGGTCACCCAGCCCCAACTGGAGTTCTTCGACGGTGACCGCCCGCACCGGGTCACCTTCCGGCGCACCGACCGGGCCGAACTGGTCGGCGTCTTCGACGACGGCTTCCCCGGTTTCAGCATCGAGCCGGGCCGGACGCTCACCGTCAAGGTCCGGCTCGCGATCGGCTCCGGCGCAGGCGCGAACGACGTCGTGGCGAACGCCGCGATCGTGCAGCGCCACGGGAACGACGGGGACTGGGTGGGCGAGTCCAACGACTACCGGTTCCGGATCGTGGGGGCGGCCGGTGCCGGCACGGACCCGCCACGGAAGACGGCGTCGCCCACCGCGGGGCGCAGTCACGGCGCGGAGGAACTGGCCTCCACCGGGCCGCGGCAAGGGCGCGGGCTGAGGGGGGTCCTCAAAGGGCTGCTGCTCATGGCGGGCGGAGTCATCGTCGCGGGCCTGCCCATCCTGCTGTTCCGCAGGCGCCGCTGAGCCACCCGGCGCGCAGCCCCTCGACCCGGCGCCCCGGATTCGTCTGCGACGATCAACCCGTGGACTACCCGAACGACCAGGACCCCGGAGCCCCCGTCCGCTCCGGCATCCCCGAGCACGGCCGCATCCCGAAGTACTACGCGGTGAAGGCACAGATCGCGGCACTCGTCGCGGAGTTGGGCGAGGGCGGGCTGCTGCCCACCGAACGCGATCTGTCCGAGCGGTACGACGTGGCACGCGAGACCGTGCGGCAGGCACTGCGCGACCTGCTGCTGGAGGGGAGGCTGCGCCGTCAGGGCAGGGGCACGGTGGTCGCCGGGCCCAAGCTGGAGCAGCCGCTGTCCCTGGCCAGCTACACCGAGGGCGTCCGCAGACAGGGGCGCACCCCTGGCCGAAGCCTCATCACGCTCGACCGTTTTCCCTGCAACGACACCCTCGCCGCCGAGAGCGGACTGACCCGGGGCGAACCGGTCTGGCACATGGAGCGTGTGCTGCTCGCCGACGACGAACGAGTCGGCTTGGAGAGCACCTATGTGGCGGTGGCGCGGGTCCCGCGGCTCGACATCGACTTCGACCCCGACTCCTCCTTCTACGGCTACCTGCACGAGCAGGGCATCGGCTTCGGCGACGCCGACGAGCGCATCGAGACGGTGCTCGCCGCCCCGCGCGAGGCCCTTCTCATCGGGACCCCGCCGGCCCTGCCGATGCTGCTGATCCACCGTGTCTCCCGGGACACCGCGGGGCGGCCGCTGGAGCGGGTGCGGACGCTGTACCGGGGGGACCGGTTCTCCTTCTCGGCGCATCTCGGAGGCTGAGGGCGGCGGTCGGGGCGGGCCGGGTGCCCGCCCTTTTCGCATTGCTTTGCGTCGCATGCCCACTGTATTTCATCACGGAAAGATAACGGGTCTAGCCCAAACTTGAGGGTCGGTTCACCATCTGGTTGCCAGGAGGATCCTTTCGATTTCCCGATTCCAAGGAGCGTGACCGACGTGAGAGTGACAGTCGTCGGAGGCGGCGTGGTGGGCACCATGCACGCCTGGCAAGCAGTGGAACGCGGCCATGAGGTCGTACAGATCGAGCGGGAGGCCGAGGCCCGCGGCGCCTCGTTGCGCAACTTCGGTCAGGTCTGGGTGAGTGGCCGGGCGGGCGGCGAGGAGCTGGAAACGGCTCTGCGCGCCCGGGAGCTGTGGGAGGAGATCGGCGCCCGCGTGCCCGCGCTCGGCTTCCGCGCCAACGGCTCGCTGACCCTCGTCCGCACCGGCCGTGAACTGGCCGTCGCCGAGGCCGCCCTGGCCCGTGCGGACGCGGCCGCGCGCGGCTACAAGCTGCTGTCCGCGACCGAGGCGCGGGCCGTGAACCCGGCCCTGCGCGGCACCTACGAAGCGGCTCTGTACTGCGAGCGGGACGCCGCCGTCGAGCCCCGTACCGCCCAGCTCGCCCTGCGCGAGGCGCTGAAGAAGTCCCCGAACTACACCTTCCTGCCGGGTCGTGAGGTCCGCGAGGTCACTGGCCCCGGCACGGTCCGCGACGACCACGGGGACGTACACCGCGCCGACGCGGTCGTGCTGTGCACGGGCGCCTGGCTCGGCGGCCTGGTCAAGGAACTGGCGCCCGACCTGCCCGTGCGCCGCGTACGGCTGCAGATGATGCAGACCGCCCCGCTCGGCGAGCCCCTCCCCACCTCGGTCGCCGATGGGGACAGCTTCCGCTACTACCCGGCCTACCGGAGCGAGGCCCTCGACGGCCTCGAAGCCGAGGAGCCGCAGACGCCGACCGCCGCCGCCCACCGTATGCAACTGCTGATGGTGCAGCGTGCCGACGGCGGACTGACCATCGGCGACACCCACGAGTACGAGCACCCCTTCGCCTTCGACACGCTCGAGGACCCCTACGACCACCTCACCGAGGTCGTCGAGGGATTCCTCGGCCGGCCGCTGCCGAAGATCCGCCGCCGCTGGGCGGGGGTGTACGCGCAGTGCACCGACACCACACGCGTCGTGCACCGACAGCAGGTGCGCGACCGGGTGTGGCTGGTCACCGGGCCCGGTGGGCGCGGAATGACCTGCGCGCCCGCCATCGCCGAGACCACCGCGAACGAATTGAGCTGGTGATTCACCTCATGACCGACATACGTCTCGTCGTGCTCGACATGGCCGGCACCACTGTCGCCGACGGCGGTCTCGTCGAGCGCGCCTTCGCCGCGGCCGCCGCCGAACTCGGCGTACGGCCCGACTCCGCCGACCACGCCGAGAAACTGGCCTATGTACGCGCCACCATGGGCGAGTCCAAGATCTCCGTTTTCCGGCATCTGTTCGCCGACGAGAGCCTCGCCCAGCGCGGCAACGCCGTCTTCGAGAAGGCGTACGGGGACCTGGTCGACGAAGGGCTCATCTCCGAGGTGCCCGGGGCCCGCGCCGCCGTCGAGCAACTGCGGGCCGACGGGCTGACCGTCGTGCTCACCACCGGGTTCGCCCGGGTCACCCAGGACGCGATCCTCGACGCCCTCGGCTGGCGGGATCTGGTGCCGCTCACCCTGTGCCCGGCGGACGCCGGAGGCCGCGGCCGGCCCTACCCCGACATGGTCCTCGAGGCCTTCGTGCGGACCCGGACGGCCGAGGACGTCCGGCAGGTCGCGGTCGTGGGGGACACCTCCTACGACATGCTCAGCGGGGTGCGCGCCGGGGCGGGACTGGTGGCCGGAGTGCTCACCGGCGCCCACGACGGCACGGCGTTGCGCGCCGCCGGCGCCACGCATGTGCTCGGCTCGGTGGCCGAACTCCCGGCTCTGCTGAGTGGAGTCGGCGCGGCATGACCGGTATTCGCTTCGACCGGGTGTCGGTCGCGTACGGCGGGACCACCGTCCTGGACGGTCTCGACCTCACCGCTGAACCGGGCGAGGTCATGGCCCTGCTCGGGCCCTCGGGCTCGGGCAAGACGACCGCGCTGCGGGCGGTCGCCGGGTTTGTGCGCCCGTCCTCCGGGCGGGTGTTCCTCGGCGGACGCGACGTGACCGGGCTGCCGCCGCACCGGCGTGGCATTGGGATGGTCGTCCAGCAGTACGCGCTCTTCCCGCACATGCGGGTCGAGGAGAACGTGGCGTTCGGGCTCAAGGCGCAGAAGGCGCCCCGGCGGGAGATCCCCGGCCGGGTCGCCGAGGCCCTGGAGATGACCGGCATGGGCGAGTACGCCCGCCGGTACCCGCGCGAGCTGTCCGGCGGGCAGCAGCAGCGGGTCGCGATCGCGCGGGCGCTCGCCGTACGCCCCGGCGTGCTCCTCCTCGACGAGCCGCTGTCCGCGCTGGACGCCCGGCTGCGCTCCGGGATGCTCGCGGAGCTGGCCCGGCTGCACCGGGAGCTGCCCGACGTGACGATCCTCTACGTCACGCACGACCAGGTCGAAGCGCTGACGCTGGCGGACCGGATCGCGGTCATGGACCGCGCCCGGCTGCAGGACGTCGGCACACCGCAGGAGCTGTACCGGGCGCCGCGCACCGAGTTCACGGCGTCCTTCGTCGGGAACGCGAACCTGCTGCCGGTGACCGTGGGGGCGCAGGGAGTCGCCTTCGGCGGCGTCGACCTGCAGGTGGACACGCAGGGGGCGGCCAAGGGGGCCGCGGCGACCCTGTGCGTACGACCGCACCTCGTCCGGCTCGGGCCGGGACCCAATCGGCTCGCCGGAGTCCTCGGCGAGATCCAGTGGCGCGGCGCCACCCACCGCCTGTACGTGGACGTGGCGGGCCACCGGGTCATGGCCGATGTCGGGGAGCTGCGGCGCCCGCCCGCGCCGGGGGAGACGGTCGAGGTGCACTTCGCGCCCGAGGACGGCGTGCTGCTGGCCGCAGGGGTGAGCCGTGACTAGGCGTCTGGCCTGGGCACTTCCTCCCGCGGTCCTGCTCGCCACCGCGTTCCTCTACCCCCTGTCCCTGGTGGTCCGGCAGTCCTTCCAGCCGGACACCGGGGGCACCTCCCTCAAGCCGTACGCGGACGCCTTCGCCTCCGTGGCGTTCCGCGAGGCCCTGTGGACCACCGTCTGGCTGGCGCTCGCCGCCACCGCCTGCTGTCTGGTCCTCGGGTTCTTCCTCGCGCTGGTGATCGCCTTCGTCCCGTTCCCCGGGGCGAAGGCGGTCGCCCGGTTCGTCGACGTCTTCCTGTCCTTCCCTTCCTTCCTCATCACGCTCGCCCTGCTGTTCCTCTACGGCAGCGTGGGCATGGCCAACGGGCTGTGGAGCGAGGTGACCGGTGCGGCCTCGGGGCCTTTCCAGTTCCTCACCACGCCCTGGGGTGTCCTCCTCGCCGAGGTCACCTACTTCACGCCGTTCGTAATGCGGCCCCTCCTCGCCGCGTTCTCGCAGCTCGACACCGCGCAGGTGGAGGTCGCGGCGTCGCTCGGGGCGCGGCCCGCGCGGATCGTGCGGCGGGTGATCCTGCCCGAGGCGCTGCCCGCACTCACGGCCGGCGGAGGACTCGTCCTCGTGCTCTGCCTCAACGAGTTCGGCATCGTGTTGTTCACCGGCGCCAAGGGTGTCACCACGCTGCCCATGCTCGTCTACAGCAAGGCGATCCTGGAGTCCGACTACCCGGGCGCCTGTGTCGTCGCTGTCGTCAACGTCCTTGTCTCCGTGGGCCTCTTCGCCCTCTACCGGGTGGTGAGCCGCCGTGCTGGTGCATAGCCGCACAGGGAAGTGGGCCCTGTGGACCTGCTTCCTCGTCCTCTTCCTCCCGCTCTTCGCGCTGCCGCTGCTCGTCATCCTGGCCGCCTCGTTCGCCGGTCACTGGTCGGGGGCGCTGCCGTCCGGCTACACGACCGCGCACTACACCGCGGCCACGCACGGGGACTCGCTCCAAGCGCTCATCACCAGCCTGGTCACCGCGGTCACCGCCAGCCTGCTCGCGCTCGCCGTCGGCACCTGGGGCGCGATCGGTGCGCACGCCCTGCCGAAGCCTCTGAAGCGGGTGATGGACGCGCTGTTCGTACTCCCGGTCGCCGTGCCCTCGGTGGTGGTCGGGCTCGCGGTCCTCGTCGCCTTCTCGCAGCCGCCCGTGCTGCTCAACGGCACCCGCTGGATCGTGATCCTCGCGCACACCGTCCTCGTCACGGCCTTCGCGTACCAGTCGGTCTCCGCGGCCGTCCTCCGCCTCGACCCCGCCTACGAGCAGGCCGCGGCCTCCCTGGGGGCCCGTCCCGGCTATGTGCTGTGGCGGGTCCGGCTCCCGCTGCTGCTGCCATCCCTCACGGCCGCGGCCGGCCTCTGCTTCGCCCTGTCCATGGGCGAGTTGAGCGCCACGATGATGCTCTATCCGCCCGACTGGGCTCCGCTTCCGGTGCAGATCTACGCCGCCACCGACCGGGGCTCGCTGTTCACCGGCTCCGCCCTCGCCGTCGTCCTCATGACGGCCACCCTCCTCGTCCTGTTCGCCGTGGCCCGGATCCGTACCCGGGCCGCCTACCGCTGACCACTCGCTCCACCCCGACTCTCCCGTCCACGCAAGGAGTTCATCCCGTCATGCCCAGAAACCACATCAAGCCGATCGCCGCCGTCCTCGGCAGCCTCGTCCTCGCCGGTTCCCTCACCGCCTGCGGTGGCGACTCCTCCGCCGCCGACGCCAAGACCGTCACCGTCTACAGCGCGGACGGCCTCAAGGGCGAGAACAACGACGGCTGGTACGACCGCGTCTTCAAGGACTTCGAGAAGCAGACCGGAATCAAGGTCAAGTACGTCGAGGGCGGCTCGGGCGAGGTGGTGCAGCGCGCCCTGCGCGAGCGCAGCAACCCCCAGGCCGACGTGCTCGTGACCCTGCCCCCGTTCATCCAGCAGGCCGACGGCAAGGGGCTCCTGGCCAAGTACGCGCCGCAGGGCTCCGACCAGGTCTCCGGCCCCGACAAGGCGGCCGACGGCACTTGGACCTCCGTCGTCAACAACTACTTCGGGTTCGTCTACAACAAGAAGGAGCTGAAGCAGGCCCCCACCACCTGGGAGGAGCTGCTCGACGCGAAGTACAAGAACAAGCTGCAGTACTCCACCCCCGGTGTCGCCGGCGACGGAACCGCCGTACTGGTCAAGGCGATGCACGACTTCGGCGACAAGCAGGCGGCGCTCGACTACCTGAAGAAGCTCCAGGCCAACAACGTCGGCCCGTCGGCGTCGACCGGCAAGCTCGCGCCCAAGATCGACAAGGGCGAACTGCTCGTCGCCAACGGTGACGTCCAGATGAACTACGCCCAGTCCAAGAGCATGCCGAACCTCGGCATCTGGTTCCCGGCCAAGCAGGGCGGTAAGGCGACCACCTTCGCCCTGCCGTACGCGGCCGCTCTCCTGAACAAGGCCCCGCAGAGCGAGAACGGGAAGAAGCTGCTCGACTTCATGCTCGGCCGCACTGCGCAGCAGCAGGTCAGCGAGATCGGCGGCGGCTTCAGCGCCCGTACGGACGTCAAGGCCACCGACGCCAACGCCATCGCCCTCACCAAGCTGATGGACGGCGTCGAGGTCTTCGAGCCGGACTGGAACGACATCGACAAGAACCTTCAGACGTACGTCGACGACTGGAAGTCCGCCACGAACAGCTGATCGCTACGCTGGGACTCACGCAGCACCACGTAGGGCAGGAGATGGCACATGGCAGAGCGCAAGCCCATCGAGTCGTGGCTCACCGACATGGACGGTGTGCTCATCCACGAGGGTGTTCCGATCCCCGGTGCCGATGCCTTCCTGAAAAAGCTGCGTGAGTCCGGCAAGCCGTTCCTGGTGCTCACGAACAACTCCATCTACACCCCGCGTGATCTGCACGCCCGGCTGCGCCGAATGGGTCTGGAGGTGCCGGTCGAGAACATCTGGACCTCGGCGCTGGCCACCGCCCAGTTCCTGGACGACCAGCGCCCCGGCGGCTCGGCCTACGTCATCGGCGAGGCCGGGCTGACCACCGCGCTCCACGACATCGGCTACATCCTGACCGACCAGGAACCCGACTACGTCGTCCTGGGCGAGACCCGCACCTACTCCTTCGAGGCCATGACCAAGGCGGTCCGGCTGATCAAGGGCGGCGCCCGGTTCATCGGTACCAACCCCGACGAGACCGGCCCGTCCCCCGAGGGCCCGCTGCCCGCCACCGGCGCGGTCGCCGCGCTGATTACCAAGGCGAGCGGGAAGAAGCCGTACTTCGCGGGCAAACCGAACCCGTTGATGATGCGGACCGGGCTCAACACGATCGGGGCGCACTCCGAGACCAGCGCGATGATCGGCGACCGGATGGACACCGACGTACTGGCCGGAATGGAGGCCGGCATGCAGACGTTCCTGGTGCTCACCGGGCTGACCACGCCGGAGCAGATCGACAGGTTCCCGTTCCGCCCCTCCCACATCGTGAACTCCATCGCGGACCTCGTCGACCTCGCCTGACACCCCTGGCGGGCGGCGACGAGAGCCGCGTCCGAGGCCCGCTCGGCACAGGTCCCCCGGCACCCGGACGGAGTAGCCGGGGGTCCCGTCCGGATGCGCCGGAGTGCCTGAAAGGGGAATCTCCTGGTATCGGGAGGTTTCACGATGGGTTCACTACGGCTCACTCTGTGTGCTGGGGCCGCTGTCGCGACCGCCCTCGTTCCGATGGCGTACGCGGCGGACCAGCAGGGCGTCTGGATGACCCCTGCCTCCCCCGCGCCCGGCACCGACATCCAACTGGCCGTACGGGGTTGCCCCGGTGCGACCGGCACCGCCACATCGGACGCGTTCGTCGCGGATGCGCGGCTCGTCGGCGAGGACGGCCTGCTGACCGGTGACACCCGGGTCCGCACCGCGCTGGCGCCCGGCACCTACTCCGTCACCGTCGGCTGCGACGACCAGGAGGTCAAGGGCATGATCAGCGTCGCCGAACCGACGGCGACGGCGCCGTCCGCCCAGCCTTCCCCGAGCGGCTCCGCCTCCGCCATCCCGGCGGTCCCGCCCTCCGCCCCCTCCTCGCCGATCGCCCCGGTGCACGCGGGCGGCGGCGGTACGGCGCGCGGCTCGTCCGCCGACGCCCGGGTCGCGGGGCCCGGCGCCCTGCACGCGATCATCGGCCTCGTCCTCGCCGGCGTCGCGTGCGCCGCGGTCGTGGCCCGTAGTGCCCGCCGGGGCAGAGGCGCGGAGTGAGCCATGTCGGTACATGAACGTTCCTCCGTCACCGGACGCATGCTGATGGGCGTCGCCTGGGTGGTCCTGCTGCTGGGGCTGTGGCAGTGGGGCCGTGACGTCACCGACGTACGCCAGGGGATCTTCGCGCCGATGACCGGCGACATGGCCGCCGTCGGCCGACCCCCGCAGCCCGAACTGCCGCCTGCCGCGGAGCCGTTGCAGCGGGCGGTGCCATTGCGTGTCGACATCCCCGACCTCGGGGTGCAGGCACCGGTCGTGCCGCGCGGGCTGGACGGGCAGGGAGCGCCGGATGCGCCGCCCTACGACCAGTCGGGCGTCGTCGCCTGGTACCAGGCCGGGGTGGCGCCCGGCGCCGCCGGGACCGCGCTGTTCGTCGGACACCTGGACACCGACACCAAGCCGGCCGTCTTCTACGGGCTGAGCGGTCTGCGACCGGGAGCCAAGGTCCGGGTGTCCCGCGACGACGGGCAGATCGCGGAGTTCACCGTCGAGGACGTCAAGGTCCTGGCCCGCGAGGGCTTCGACGCCCGGCAGGCGTACGGGACACGCGAGGCGGGCCGGGCCGAGCTGCGGCTGGTGACCTGCGGCGGCACCTATGACCCGGTGAGCCGTACCTACTCGGCGAACGTGGTGGTGTCTGCGTACCTGACGGGCACCGGCCGGTGACATCCGCCCTCAGCGGGGCCGGTCGCCTCCGTCGACAAGGCGCCCCCTCGCGCCACCCGCCGTGTCCCCCGACTCGCGTGCGCCGGCGACCCTTGGCCTCCTGAGCTCTACGGCGTCCCACCGTCCGGGGCGGTTGCTGCGGTCAGTCGGGTGCGGATGCCGAGGAAGTGCTCCCTTATGGCCTTCTCCGCTTGTGCGGAATCCCCGGACCGCACGGCGTCGAGGATCTCCCGGTGCTGCCGGCAGGTGACCTTCGGGTCCCGCGGCCGGTCCACCAGATCCGTGCGGACACGGTGGAACGCGTCCCAGAAGGCCTCCAGCACCTCGCCCAGCAGGGTGTTGCCCAGCCCTCGGTAGAGGGTGGCGTGAAAGGCGCGGTCGGTCTCGGCGAGGTCGGCCCCTTCTGCGGCCTGCTGCTCCATGCGGTCCACGAGCGCGCCCAGTTCGACGAGATCGCGCTCCGGCAGCCGGCCGGCCAGGCGCGAGACCAGACCCGACTCCATCGCCTCGCGCAGTTCGAGGAGCTGCAGCAGGCTGTCCTCGCCGCGGTGGTGCCCGGCGACCGTGCGGAAGGCGAGGCCCTCGATCATCGGGGCCAGGGACATCGGGCCGACGTAGGTGCCGAAACCATGCCGGATCTCTACGATGCCCATCGCCTGGAGCGCCTTCAGAGCCTCGCGCACGGAGTTCCGGCTGGCGCCGAGCAGCGCCATCAGTTCGGACTCGGTGGGCATCGTCGCACCCGGGGGCAGCCGGCGGTCGACGATGAGCCTCTTGATCCGCTCCTGCAGGTCGCGTGCCATGGCCAGAGGGTAGCGGGGCGCCTCGGGGTGTTCGCCGGGCGCGAACGGACACGAAAAAGCCCCCCGCTCTCGCGAGAGGCCTTCCGGTCGTGCGCCGCCAGGGACTCGAACCCCGGACCCGCTGATTAAGAGTCAGCTGCTCTAACCAACTGAGCTAGCGGCGCCTGCTGACCTGGAGAACTCTACCCGACACCACGGGGTGCTCCGGACCACGGACGGCTCATGACGGCCTCCGTCCGGCGGGTGCCCGTACCGCCGGAGGAACGGAACGCCCGCAACATTCGGGCCGTCATCCCACGATTCCGCCGTCCAGTTAGTGAAACTGACATACATGCAGAAAACAGTACAAATCCTCCAAGGTGGCGACAGTGAGGGTGAAGGACGCGGCATGCGGACTCCGGTGTTCGAGGAATTCGATCCGGCGTCCGGCTGCGACTGCCCCGGCTGTGTTCACCGGCGCCGCGCTTTCCTCCCGGCATGTCGCACCGGGCGCTCCGGCCGTGTGACGTCCCGCACGACGATCGTGCTGGCCGCCGCGGTGGCCGCGGTGCTCGGTGCGGGCCAGGTGGCACCGGCTGTGGCGACCACCCACGCGCCGCCCCGCCCGGGTGCCCCCCGTGGCGACCAGCCGCCGGACACCCCGCAGGGATACACGGCTCCGCTGAACGGCCCCGCCGGGGCGCCTGCCGCCGCCGTCGCGCCCGCGACGACCCGTGCCCAGATCGTCAACCGGGCCAAGCAATGGGTCGCGGCCGGGGTGCCGTACAGCATGGACGACTACTGGTCGGACGGTTACCGGCAGGACTGCTCCGGCTTCGTCTCGATGGCCTGGAACCTCGGCACCAACGAATGGACCGGCAGCCTGGACAAGTTCGGCGTCCGCATCACCAAGGAGCAGTTGGAGCCGGGCGACATCCTCCTCTTCCACAACGTCGACGACCCCGAACGCGGGTCGCACGTGGTGATCTTCGGCGGCTGGACGGACTACACGCACACGCAGTACACGGCCTACGAGGAGACCCCGCCGAAGGCCCGGAAGCAGGCCACCCCCTATGCGTACTGGTCCAATTCAGACCGTTATGTCCCCTACCGCTACAAGAACGTCACCGAGAGCAAGGCCGGCCTCGGGGACAAGGACCTGCCGCTGACCGACGACGATCCGGCCACGGTGGACGGCTACGCGGGCGCCCTGTCCGGAGCGGGCGCGGTCGCGGGGCCGGGCGCGACGGCCTGGTCCATGGCACAGAAGAAGGGCGAGGACATGCCGATGGCCGGGATCTCCGTGACCGCTGACGAACTGCGGGCCGCATCCCGGGCCTTGATGCCCGGCTTTCCCGGCCTGGGCATGTTCCGGCCGGGCGCACACAACCCGTATGTCACGCGGCTGGGCCGCCAGTTGATCAAAAAAGGGTTCGGCAGGCACTACACCGGCGGGCCCGGGCCGCACTGGGGCGAGCCGGACCGACGCAATGTCGAAGCGTTCCAGCGGGCCCAGGGCTGGGACGGTGCCGAGGCCGACGGCTACCCCGGGCCGGATACCTGGCGGCGCCTGTTCTCCTGACCTGGCCACCGGCCCTTTCCGAACTCCCTTTCCCGGTCCGTATTCCGCGCCCCGTCACCACACTCCGGGGCCAAGGCAAGGAGGCACGAATGAGCACCACATCGCAGCACCCGGATTCCGAAGAGGCGCCGGACGAAGCGGAAGCCCGGCAGGCCCGGCTCATCCACGGCGACTCGACCACCGACATCCCCGTTCACCTGCTGTTCCGTGAGGACCCCGACGCAGCGGTGCCGGTCAACACGACGGTGGTGGGGCGGCGGCTCGGCACCGGCGAACAGCCGAAGGTCCGTCCCTCGACCCCGCCTGGCCGGAAGCCGCCCGACCTCGACCCCGACCTGGTGGAGCGGCCCGCATGGGTGCTGCCGGGTGCGCTCGGTGTGCTGGTCGGTCTGGCCGGCGTGGCCGCCTGCGGGGTCATCTCGTGGTGGGTGGGCTTCGTGTCGCCGGCCGCGCTCAGCCTGCTGCAGCTTCCGGCGTCCCTCTCCGTCGGGGTGGGGCTGCCGCAACTGGCCGCGTACGTCGGCGCGGGGCTGCTCTTCCTCCTCGGCTTCGGCGGGCTCATGCGGGGCCACACCGGGCGTGCCTGGGTGCTCAGTGTGTTCGGGCGCTACCGGGGCACGATCCGCCGTACCGGCCTGGTGTGGGTCAATCCGCTGGTGCTGCGCACACGGGCCGATGTGCGGGTGCGGCACTGGCGCAGCGAGCCGATGCCCGCGGTGGACGCCAACGGGGTCGCGCTGCACGTGGTCCTGATGGTGACCTGGCTGGTCCGGGACACCGCGCGCGCCATGCTCGGCATCGACGACCACGAGGCCTATCTGCGGGAGTGCGTCGAGGCGGCGCTCGCCCGTGTGCTGCCGCAGGTGCCGGCCGACGTGCCCGGCAGTACGGCCATCGTGAGCCTGCGCAACGCGGAGGCGGTCGGCGACGTGCTGACCCGGCTGGTGGCCGCGGACGCGGAACCGGTCGGTCTTGAGGTGTTCGTGGTGCAGCCGACACGGATCGAGTACGCCCCCGAGGTCGCCGCCCGGATGCAGCGCCGACGTATCGCCGCGCTCGAGGCCCAGCACCGCGACACGGTGCTCAGCTCGGTCGTCGACTCGGTCGAGGACACGGTTGTCCGGCTGACGAGGCGGGGTCTGGTCGAACTCGACGACTACGAGCGCAAGGCGCTGGTGAAGGATCTGACGGTCGCGTTCTACACGGGGCGGACCGCGGACGGGGCGTGAAAGCCGCGCCGAATTGGTATGGACATGTTCAACACCCGGCAATAATCTGGGACTTGGTCTAGACCTGAACGCTGCGCGCACGGCTCAAGGAACTCCCCACATCCTCCAGGAGCAGCAGCATGCGCATCCATGCGACCAGGAAGGCGAAGTGGTACGCGGCCGTGGTCGGCCTCGCCACCGCCGGCGCGTTCGTACTGTCCACCGCCGGTGCCGACGCCCACGGCTACACCGACCAGCCCCTCAGCCGGCAGAAGATGTGCGCCGCGAACGGTGGCATCGTCACCGGTTGCGGCGACATCCAGTGGGAGCCGCAGAGCGTCGAGGGCCCGAAGGGCTTTCCCGCGGCCGGGCCGAACGACGGTCAGATGTGTTCGGCGAACCACACCAACTTCGGGGCGCTCGACCAGCCGAGGACACCCTCGGGCGCGGCCTGGCCGACCACCCGGGTGACAGGCGGTCAGGGCTACACCTTCCGCTGGCAGTTCACCGCCTCGCACGCGACGACCGACTTCAAGTACTACGTCACCAAGCAGGGCTGGAACCAGAACCACGCCCTGACCCGGGCCGACCTGAACAGCACCCCGTTCCTGACGGTCCCGTACAACGGTCAGCGTCCGCCGTCCACTCTTAGCCACAGCGGCACCCTGCCGACCGGGCTGAGCGGGCACCACGTCATCCTCGGCGTGTGGACGATCGCGGACACGGCCAACGCGTTCTACTCCTGCGCGGACGTCACGTTCTGACCGGAGTCCTGTCCCGGGTTCGTGCCGGGCGTGCCTTCTGAGCATTGCTTGAGGAGCACCGGCTCCCCGGGAGGGTACGTTCCACGCACGCCGTCATGACCATGACCGCGTGCGTGGAGTCGTACCGGACTCGGGGGAGAAGCGATGGATTTCCTGTTCTACGTGGTGCCGGGTCTGATCATGGCCATGGCGCTGGTCGCGGCGGCTCGGGTGATCCGCCGCTCGCTGCGGTTGCGGAGCAACTGGAACAGCGGCCTGACCGCCGAGGCGCGCTGTCTGCGGACGTACACGACCACCCGTCGCGATGAGGACTCCGTGACGACGACACTGCACCACGTGTACGAGTTCACCACCCGCGAAGGCCGTACCGTCCGTTTCGAGGAGGCGGGCGGCCCGGGGACGACGGTCGAGGGCGACGTCGTCCCCGTCCACTACACGGCGGCCCACCCGGAACACGCCACCGCCCACCCGCCTGCCCGGGCCAAGACCCTGGCGAGCGCGGTCGGCATCCTGGTCTTCCTCGGGGTGATCGTCGCGTTCTGCATCGGCTTCATGGTGACCTACACCGAGGTCTTCGCCGGCGACACCCCGTTCGCGGGAACGCCGTAGCGGAGGCGCGCGCACCCAGGCGGTTCGCCGTGGCGCGCGGCGGAGGGGTGTGGGTGGCGAAGCCCCCACCACGTGCGGCGCAGCCGCGCAAAAACAACGATGGCGAGCCCGGTTCGAGCTGTCCGCGCACTCGTCCCGCACAGGCACCGTGCGCTCACCGCAGCAGGGTCCGGATGGGGGTGTGGGTGGCGAAGCCCCCACCACGTGCGGCGCAGCCGCGCAAAAACAACGATGGCGAGCCCGGTTCGCGTTGTTCGCGAACACGACTCGCCATCGCCATCGTGCGCCGCCAGGGACTCGAACCCCGGACCCGCTGATTAAGAGTCAGCTGCTCTAACCAACTGAGCTAGCGGCGCAGACTCCGTCGCACTCCGCTCTCGCGTCGGCGACAAAAGAAATACTACCTGGTCTGCGGGGGTGCTTCTGACCATCCTCAGATGGCCAGCGAGAGAAGCACCGGGGCCGCTCCCTTGTTCAGCCGGTCCGCCGCCTGCCGCAGTCGGTGCACGTGCTCGACCGGCAGGGACAGTGCCAGACAGCCGACCGAGGAGCCCGCGGTGATCGGGACGGCCGCGCAGACCGTGCCCACCGCGTACTCCTGAAGATCGAGGACCGGGACCGTCGGCGGTTGGGCGTCCAGGCGGGACAGCAGGAGCTTCTCGCTGGTGATCGTGCGCGAGGTCAGCCGGGCCATCTTGTGCCGGGCGAGGTGGTCCCGGCGGCCGTTCAGGTCGAGCTGACCCAGCAGGCTCTTGCCGACCGCGCTCGCGTGGGCCGAGGAGCGGAAGTCCACCCACTCGTGCACCGCGGGTGTCGCCGGGCTTTCGGCGCACTGGGTGACCTGGATCTCACCGTCGATGTAGCGGCTGATGTAGACGGCGGCGCCGACCGAGTCGCGCAGCCGGCCGAGGGTGTGCTGAAGGTTCTCGCGCAGCGCCTGGTCGCGGCCGTGGGCGGAGCCCAGGCGGCTGAGCGCGGCGCCGGCGACGTAGGCGCCGTCGGCGGTCTGATCGACGTATCCCTCCCGACGCAGCATCCGCAGCAGCGCGGTCAGCCGCTGGGTGCCGAGGCCGCACTGGCGGGCGAGCTCGGAGTCGGTGACGCCGGTCGGGCGCCGCGCCACCGTCTCCAGGACGCGCAGCGCGTCCTGGGCCGAGTGGTGCGGGGCGGTCGGCTCATGGGTCAGCGCCACGATCTCCCCCTGCGCTTTTTGGGCCGTTCTCGGGACAGCTTGGCTGACTCCACGATAAGGCTCAAGGGTCGGCCGGGGAGCGGGTGTTCGCCAACTTCGCGGCGTGATCGGCCCTCCCAGCAGGGCCGCGCCACCTTGGCATATGCCAAGGTCATGAACCGTCCGCCGTGACCGGGGCCGGACCGCTGTCTTCACTCCTCGCGTTCACAGCACTGCGCTGAGGAATTCCCGCGTCCGCTCCTGTTCGGGCTCACTGAAGATCTTCTCCGGGGCGCCGGCCTCGATGACCCGGCCCGAGTCGAACATCATGACCCGGTCGGAGATGTCCCGGGCGAAGTTCATCTCGTGGGTCACACAGAGCATGGTGATGTCCGTGCTGCGGGCGATGTCACGGAGGACGTCGAGGACCCCGGCGACCAGCTCCGGGTCGAGCGCGGACGTCACCTCGTCGAGCAGCAGCACCTGCGGGCGCATCGCCAGGGCCCGGGCGATCGCGACCCGCTGCTGCTGGCCGCCGGAGAGCTGGCTCGGGAACTTGTCCAGGTGGTCACTGAGCCCGACCAGGTCGAGCAGCTCCCGGGCGCGCTGCTCCGCCTCGTCCTTGGACATGCCGAGGACGGTCACCGGGGCCTCGGTGATGTTCCGCAGCACCTTCATGTTCGGGAACAGGTTGAACTGCTGGAACACCATTCCGATGTTCTTGCGGATCTCCCGGACCTGCTTCTCGCCGGCCGGGAACAGCCGCTGCCCGGCGACCGTGATCGTGCCCTTGTCGGGCTTGGTCAGGGTCATCAGCAGTCGCAGGATCGTGGTCTTTCCGGAGCCCGAGGGGCCGATCAGCGTGACGTGCTTGCCCGCGTCGACCGAGAAGTCGAGCTCGTCGAGGACCGTGTGGTCGCCGAAGCACTTGGTGACCTTCTCGAAGCGGATCAGCTCGCCGGTGGCCGCCGGCGAGCCCGTGTGGGCGTCGGGTTGCTTCATCAGAGGGGTGTCAGCGGACAAGGCGTCGCTCCAGGGCTCGCAGGAGGAGGGAGGCGGGGTAGGAGATGAGGACGAAGGCCACACCGATGACGGTGAGCGGCTCGGTGAACTGGAAGTGCTGCTGCGAGAAGAGCCGCGCCTCACCGAGCATGTCGAGGACGGTGATCGCCATCAGCAGCGGTGTGTCCTTGAGCATCGAGATCACGTAGTTCCCGAGCGCCGGTACGACCCTTCGGATCGCCTGCGGCAGGATCACCACAGTCCAGGTGCGCCGCATGGACAGACTCAGCGCGGTCGCCGCCTCCCACTGGCCGGCCGGGACGGCTTCGATACCGGCCCGGTAGACCTGCATCGTGTACGTCGAGTAGTGCAGGCCGATCGCGATGACACCGGTGGTCAGCGCGGAGAAGGTGAGACCCCATTCGGGCAGCACATAGAACAGGAAGAACAGCTGCACCAGCAGCGGGGTGTCGCGGATGAACTCGGTGACGATCCCCACGGGCCAGCGCACCCACCGGCTCGGTGTGCGCATCAGCAGCGCCCATACGAGGCCCAGGGCGAACGAGATCAGCGAGCCGAGGGCCAGCGCCTGGAGGGTGACGAGCAGGCCGTCCCAGAAATGCGGCATGAAGTCGCGGACGGCACCCCAGTCCCACTTCACGAGACACCACCTCCGACGGGCTCAGGGATGGACACCCGGGGCTGCGGCACCTTTCCGACCCCGGCCTTGAGGCGGCGCTCGAGCCTGCGCATCAGCCGGGTGAGCAGGAAGGCGATCACGAAGTAGATGAGCAGGATGTATGTGTAGATCTGCGCGCTCTCCTGCAGTGCGAGCCGCACCAGGTTGCCGCTGAACGCCAGGTCACCCATGCCCATCACGGAGACCAGCGCGGTGCCCTTGAGCAGCTCGACCAGCAGGTTGGAGAACGGCGGGATCATCTCCGGCACGGCCTGCGGAAGCAGGATCTTGCGCAGCCGCTGCCAGGGCGTGAAGCTCAGTGCGATCCCGCCTTCGCGCTGCGCCGGGTCGACGGAGTTGAGGGCGCCACGCACGATCTCGGCGCCGTACGCCCCGTAGGTCAGTCCGAGGGCGAGCGTGCCCGCCCACAGCGGCACCAGCTGCCAGCCGAAGGCGAGCGGCAGCACGAAGAACACCCAGAAGATCATGATCAGGGCGGATGTGCCGCGGAACACCTCGGTGTAGAAACCGGCGAGGAAGCGGACGATCCACCGACGGTGGGTGCGTGCGATGCCGACGGCGAAGGAGACGCCCGTCGCGAGCAGCGCGCTGAGCACGAGCAGCTGGACGGTGGTCCATACGCCCTTCAGTACGAGTTCCCAGAGTCCCGATGTCATCCGCGGCACAGCTCCTTCGCGGTCATGTCGGTCATCTCGGCCTTGGTGAAACCGAACGGGCGCAGGATGCGGAAGAGCTCGCCGCTCGCCTTCATCTTCTTCAGCTCGGCGTTGAAGGCGTCCCGCAGGCCCGTCTCGGTGGGCCGGAAGGCGAAGCCGCCGCCGTCGATGTGCGGCTTGCCCTTGACGAGAGGCGCGAAGGGCTTCGTGGCTTCCGCCTTGCGGGAATTCTTGACGACCTCACGGGTGGTGAGCGCGGTGCCGGCGAACACATCGGCACGCCCGGCCTCCACCGCGTTCAGCCCGGCGACCTGGTCGGGGACGATCAGGATGTCGCTTTCCTTGCAGCCGGCCTCGACGGCGTACTGGATCTCGGCGTACCCGGTGCCGGTGGCGAATTTCGCCTTCTTCGCGACGACGTCCTGGTAGGAGTGCAGACCCTTCGGATTCCCCTTGCTCACGATGAAGGAGTCGAGCATCTGGTAGTCGGGGTCGGCGAAGATGACCTGCTGACAGCGGTCCGCATTGATGTACATCCCGGCCGAGACGACATCGAACTGCTGTGAGTTCAGTCCGGGTATCAGCGAGCCGAACTCGGTCGGCACGGGCTGAACGCGGTCGACGCCGAGGCGTTTGAAGATGACCTTGGCCAGCTCCGGGGCCTCGCCGGTGAGGTCGCCGTTCTTGTCGATGTAACCGAAGGGGATCTCACCGGCGATGCCGAGGCGAACGACGCCCTGGGCCTTGAGCTGGCTGAGCAGATCACCGCCGGGCGTGGTCGAGGCCGCGGCCACCCGGCTGCAGCCGGCGGCGCCCAGCGCACCGAGCGCGGCGACGCCGGCCAGCAGCGACCGTCTGGTGGTTCCGGTTTTCCCTGGGTCATTCGTCCGTGGTGGAGCCATGGACGCGCCGCTACCCGAGACCGAGCGATGTATTCAGGCCCCTTTCGGCCCCGCGCTTCGCCTGGCTGCCCCGCCCGGACGGCGTCGTTCCGCTCCATCGCCGCACTGTCCTGCCACGATGCCGGCCTGGAGGACCCTCAGTGGCCGGGCACGTATCCACGATTCTTGTCGACCACATTCACAAGTGGTTCGCCTGCCGCCCAGCGCTCGTACAGCGCGACGAACTGCGCGCCGAGCTCATCGCGCCAGCCGGCCGTGTCGCCGCTCATGTGGGGGGACACGAGCAGGCCCGGAACACGCCACAACGGGCTGTCGGAGCCGAGTGGTTCGTGCCGGAAGACATCGAGGGCCGCGCCCGCGATCCACCGTTTCGTCAACGCCTCGGCGAGTGCGTCCTCGTCCACGAGCTGCCCGCGCCCGACGTTGATGAAGCGCGCGGAGGGCTGCATGACACCGAAGCGCCGGGCGTCGAACATGCCGTACGTCTGCTGCGTCAGCGGCGCCGCCGCGATCACCCAGTCGGCGCGGGTCAGCAGCCGGTCGAGGTCGGCCGGGCCGTGGATGCCGGTGCGCGGGACGCGGCCCACGACAGCCGTCGTGACGTCGAGCGCCTTGAGCGTACGGGCGATCGTCCGCCCGATCGGCCCGGAGCCGACCACGCACGCGCGGGTGCCCGCGAGCCGCGTCGTGTCGCGGTGCCGCCACTCCCGCTCCCGTTGCAGCTCCCAGGTCCGCGGCAGGTCCTTGGCCAGCGCGAGGACGAGCGCGGCCACGTATTCGGCGACCGGCTGGTCGAAGACGCCGCGCGCGTTCGTCACCACCGTGTCGGACGCGGCGAGTTCGGGGCACATCAGGTGGTCCACGCCCGCGCTGGCCGTGTGCACCCAGCGCGGCCTGCGGCCCGTACCGGGCCAGGCGTCGCGCACCGCCCGAGAGGTGAAGTCCCAGACGAGCAGCACGTCCGCGTGCGGCAGCCGTTCGGCGAGCGTCGAGGCGTCCGCGTGCTCGATCCGCACCCGGCCGGTCAGCCGGCCGAGGCGGGGCAGTGGCTCGGCGTCCAGGACGAGCAGGGTCGGGCGGCCGGGCGGGGGAGCGGTCATGCGGCACCCGTGTCCTCGATCGGCACCGGCCGACGGTGCCGACCGGGTGTCTGACATGCGCGGATGGACCACCGTCGCACCGGAACCCGGCGCCGTCAACACGCACGCCGTGCCCCGCACGCCGTCGCTTCGGCGTTAGCCGCCCGCTCCTGAGGGAAGGCGCCGTAACACGTCGCGGCCTATGTCCTCTCGGCCAACCAGGTGAGGATGTGGGCGGGGCTCGGCGTCATCTGGGTACCCGGGTGACGGGACCCCGTCAGGCTCTTCTGGGGGCCCGCTGTCACGCCCTCGAGGGCAGTGGCGGAGAGACAGAGCACCATGGACCCGCACCGCCGGAAGAACAGGAAGGTTCGGCATGACCGCACTTGGATTCCTCTACCCGGGCCACTCCGCGGAGGACGACTATCCACGCATCGAGCAGCTGCTGGCCAGCGACATCCGGGTGGACCTCGTGCACACCGACACCGGTCAGGGCGCGCTGCGGGAGATCGGCTCGCCGGAGCGGCTCGCGTCGGGCGTGGAGGAACTGCGCCTCGCGGGCGCCGAGGCGGTGGTGTGGGCCTCCACCAGCGGAAGCTTCGTGCACGGCTGGGAGGGAGCCCACGAGCAGGTGCGCGCTCTCGCCCGCACGGCCGGGATGCCTGCCTCCTCCACCTCGTTCGCCTTCGTGCACGCCGTGCGGGAGCTCGACGCGCGGCGCGTGGCCGTCGCGGCGACCTACCCGGACGATGTGGCGGACCTGTTCGCCGGGTTCCTGCGGGCGGCCGGTGTGGAGGTGGTCTCGGTCCGATCCGCGGGCGGCGCCACGGCGGCGGAGACGGCCGGCTGGGGCGCGAAGGAGGTACTGGCGCTCGCCCAGGAGGGTGATCACGCAGGTGCCGACGCGGTTCTGCTCCCCGACACGGCGCTGCACACGGCGGCGCATCTGACGCTCCTGGAGAAGGAACTGGCCAAGCCGGTCCTCACGGCGAACCAGGTCACGGTGTGGGAGGCCCTGCGCCTGGTGGACCGCCGTGTGAATGCCCCCCGCCTCGGGGCCCTGTTCACCAGGGAGCCGATCGTCCAGGTGTGACGCCCCGGCCCCGGGCGGTGACCGGGAATAACCAGGGATTGCCCCCTGTTGTGGCGCCTGAGTCGCGACCCAGACGCAGGAGGCAGTTCGGTGCAGGAGATCCGAGGTTCGGCGCAGGGCACGGCGCCCGTCCCCCTGTCCGTACTCGACCTGGTCACGGTCGGTGCGGGGAGTACCGCCACCGACGCGCTCCGTACCAGTGTCGAGCTCTCCCGGCTCGCGGAGTCCCGGGGATTCCACCGGTACTGGATCGCCGAGCACCACTCCATGCCGGGCGTGGCCTCCTCTTCTCCTGCCGTGATCCTCGCCCACCTCGCCGCGCACACGGACCGCATCCGGCTCGGCTCGGGCGGGGTGATGCTGCCCAACCACGCACCGCTGGTCATCGCGGAGCAGTTCGGCACGCTTGAGGCGATGGCACCCGGCCGCGTCGACCTGGGTCTGGGGCGCGCCCCCGGCACGGACGGCGCCACCGCCGCCGCGCTGCGCCGCACCGACCGGCTGAACGAGGGAGCCGACGACTTCCCTCAGCAGCTGGTCGAGCTGACCCGCTTCCTCGACGACGACTTCCCGGACGGCCATCCGTACGCCCGTATCCACGCGGTGCCCGGCCCCGTCCAGGCCACCTCCCCCGGTGGCGTCCAGTCCCCGCACCGGCCGCCGATCTGGCTGCTCGGCTCCTCCGGCTTCAGCGCCCGGCTGGCCGGCATGCTCGGCCTGCCCTTCGCCTTCGCGCACCACTTCTCGGCGCAGAACACCATCCCGGCGCTCGACCTGTACCGCGAGTCCTTCCGCCCGTCCGAGGTCCTCGATACGCCGTACGCCCTCATCGGCGTCGCCGCCCTCGCCACCGACGACGAGAAGGAGGCCCGCCGCCAGGTGAGGGCCGCCGCCCTGAACATGCTCCGGCTGCGCATGGGCCGTCCCGGGCTCGTTCCCACCCCGCAGGAGGCGGAGGCGTACGAATTCGGGCCGCTGGAGCAGGAGTTCTTCGAGAGCTGGAGCGCGAACGTCATTCATGGCACGCCGGACGAGGTCCGCTCCGGCCTGGACGGTCTGCAGAAGCGCACCGGCGCCGACGAGTTGATGATCACGTCGAACGCCCACGGCGGCGACGTACGGGTGCGCTCCTACGAACTGATCGCCGACGCCTACGGGTTGCCGACCGCCTGAGCGCGGGCGGAGGGCCGGCCTCGGGGTCAGGGCCGCGCACGGTCGGTCCGCGGCGCAGGGAGCCGGACGGGCCGGGAACCGCGGGTCGGCGCCCTCCCCGTCACGAAGGGCGGCAGGCCTCCTCGACCAGCTCGGAGATGCGGTCGGGTGGCACAGGCCGTGAGTACAGCCACCCCTGACCGGTGTCGCAGCCGATCCGGCGCAGCCGGGTGGCCTGCGCGGACGTCTCCACGCACTCGGCGGTGACCGTCAGGCCCAGCCGGTGCGCGAGCTGGATCATGGCCTCGACGATGATCTCGTCGGCGGGGTTCGGACGGTCGCCCGTGCCCTCGTACTGGAAACCCCGGACGAACGAGCCGTCCAGTTTCAGCACCGACACCGGCAGCCGACTGAGGTAGGCGAGGTTCGAGTAGCCGGTGCCGAAGTCGTCGATGGCGATCCGCACCCCCATGTCGCTGAGTGCCTGGAGTGCCTGGAGCGGGCGGCCCGACGAGCCCATGACGGCCGACTCGGTCAGCTCCAACTGCAGCAGGTGCGGGGCGAGTCCGGTCTCCGTGAGTGTGCCGGCCACGTCGGCCACCAGGTCGGAGTCCCACACCTGACGCACCGCCACGTTCACACTGACGAAGATCGGCGGCTCGTCCGGGCGTTGCAGCTGCCAGCGGCGCGCCTGACCGCATGCCGTCCTCAGCACCCAGCGGCCGAGCTGGACGATCGAGCCGTCCTCCTCCGCCAGTCCGATGAACCGATTCGGCGTCAGCGTGCCGAACTGGGGGTGATGCCAGCGCACCAGTGCCTCCACCCCGCGCACGCGCTCGTCCTCCATCCCCACGAGCGGCTGGTACTCCAGGGCGAACTCGCCCCGTTCGATCGCCGGACGCAGGCCGGAGGAGAGGGCCTGACGGGTCATGCGGTGGGCGTTGCGCTCGGGGTCGAAGAGGGTCCAGCGGGACTTGCCGTCGGCCTTCGCCCAGTACAGCGTCGTGTCGGCGGCCTGCATCAGACCCGTCGCCGTCGTCCCGGCCGCGTGCCGCTCCACGACGCCGATGGACGCCGACACGGACAGTCGCTGCCCGGACAGGTCGAACGGCGCCTGGAGTGCTTTCAGCACCGACCCGGCCAGTTCGGCGAGCTGGTCGGTACCTGTCGAGTCCTCGACGAGCAGTGCGAATTCGTCACCGCCCAGCCTGGCCACCAGGGGAGTGACCGCCCGCGCCTGGCCGGCCTCGTCCGCGCAGCGCGTCAGCCGCTCCGCCACGGCCGCGAGCAGCCGGTCGCCGACCCGGTGGCCGAGCGTGTCGTTGACAGCCTTGAACCCGTCGAGGTCCAGGTAGCACAGCCCGATCCGGCCCGTCCCGCTCTCCTCGTACGCCTCTGCCTCGAGCGCGGCCGACAGACGTTCGAAGAACAGTGTGCGGTTGGGCAGCCGGGTCACCGGGTCGTGCATCTGCAAGTGCCTGAGCTGCGCCTGGAGTTCGCGGCGGGCGTTGATGTCGGTGACCGAGAGCAGGACGGCCTGCTCCGTCTGGGGCAGCGGGGTGACGGTCACCTGGACCCAGAGCGAATGCCCGTCGGGATGTTTGAGCCGGCGCGTGCAGCGCAGCCGGGCCTGGCGCCCGCGCAGCACCTCGCGGAAGGCGTGCCAGGTGCGGGCGTCCGAGGACAGGTCCACCAGATCGGCGGCGACCTTCCCGAGCAGTCCCTCGGCGGCGGTGCCCAGCAGCGATCCCATCCCCTCGTTGGCGGTGACGACCAGCCCCTCCCGGTCGACGACCGCCATGGCGAGCGGCGCGGCGGCGAAGGCGGCGAACAGGGGATCCGCGGCACGGGGCGACGGCGGTGGATCGGTGGCCGACGGGACAGGACGCACGTCGGCGAGGAGCGGTGGCTGGGACGTACCGGATGGCATGGTCTCGTGACTGTCTGTGACGACCGGGCCGACGAGGTCTGCCGCGGGCGCCGGCCCTTCGGACGTTCCGCTCACCGCTCGCTCCCGCAGTGCACTCGTTCTTCGTACGGATCTCGTGGGTCTCGTCGGGGTCGACGGCCGCATGGCGAGCGACCGTACGAGCCGTGTCCGTGCAGGAAAGTGTGCCGATCATAGAGGCTGACTGGAGGGCCTTCCAGCCGCTGTCCAGCGTCCCGGGACGAGCACACGTCCTGACAGATCGTTTCTGCCCGCACCGGGCCCCGCTCTATCAGGCAGCCCTCGATTGTGACGTTGCGTGAGTGCTGGAGGCGCCGGACCGTCTCGGCCGCCCCCTCGAAAATCGTGCGCCGTTCTGCGCTCCCGCCCTGCACCGCCCCTCCCCGGTACTCGCGGTTCCCATCTGGCCTTTCCCCCACCTGACTGTGTCTCACCCTCCTGGGGCAGGCAAACAGGACATAGTCATACAAGTGCGACAAAGCTGGGTGCTGAGTTCCCGGATCCGCTCCCAGGAGGTCGACGTGCCATGCCCGCTGCCCCTCGTGGGGCCAATCCGGGACGCCCTGCAGAAGTCCGCCCGGTTCGGGGCGCCTGTCCTGCGCAGTGCCGCGTCCGTGGCAGCGGTGATGGTGGCGCTGGTGGCGACCTCGCTCATCACGGGGCCCGCGCTCGCCGACCCGACGGCGGCACCCTGTGAGCTCACGCGCAGCCAGGCACACCACTCGGAAGGCCTCGACACCTGGAACGCCGCGTATGCGCGTCCTGTCCGCCCGTTGGACGCGGTCATGATCTTCCTGTCCTTCCCGGACGCGAAGCCGGTGACCAAGCCGGCCCAGTTGACCGCGGACTACTTCCCGGCCACCAGCCGCTTCTTCGAGCGTGCCTCCTACGGCCGGTTCACGGTGCGCCCGCATCCGCTGAACCGCTGGATCCGGATGCCCCACCCGTCGGCCTGGTACGCGATGAAACGCGACTGGGACCCCGGGCACCGGGCCGCGTATCTGCGTGACGCCATCGCCGTGTCGGACAAGTACGTCGACTTCTCGCGCTTCCCCGTCGTGTACCTCGTGGCCGATCCGGACGCACCCGGAGTCGACTCGGACGCCACGAAGGTGGTCAACCTCGACTCACCGCTGCACGCCGACGGCACGGACATCCAGCGGGTGGTCACGGTCTTCGAGAAGCACCCGCCGGACCGGCTCGTCCTCGCCCATGAGACGGGCCATGTCTTCGACCTGCCCGACCTGTACCACCGCCCGGTCGACGGCAAGGGTGACTGGGACACCTATGTCGGCGACTGGGACCTCATGGGCAGCCAGTTCGGACTCGCGCCCGACCTGTTCGCCTGGCACAAGTGGAAGCTGGGCTGGCTGGACCCGAGCCAAGTCGTGTGCGTCCGGAGCGCGGACACGCGGCTGACGCTGGAGGCCCTGGAGGCGGGGCCGACCGGGGTACCGCAGGTGCCGGTGAACGCGACCACCGTCCGCGCGGCCGGGATGACGGGCGCGGCGGGCAGCGCCGCCGCGCAGGTACCGGGCGCCGGTTACGAGGCGTTCGGTTCGGGGCGCGGCACCAAGCTGGCAGTCGTGCGGACGGGGCCCGACAGTGTGCTCGCCATCGAGGCGCGCGGGATGGTGGGCAACGATGTCGAGGCCTGCACGCAGGGCATCCTCCTCTACCGGGTCCGCGGTGCGACGGAGTCAGGCGGCGGCCCGATCGAGGTCGTCGACGCCCATCCGCGGACCTCGGCGTGCTGGGGCACCTCGGTCAATCCCGACCTCGCGGACGCGCCGGTGCAGGTCGGCGAGAGCTTCACGGTGCCGGGGGACGGAGTCCGGGTGGAGGTGGAGGACCGTACGCCGACCGGGGCGTGGACGGTACGGATCACGAGGAGCTGAGGAGGACACAACGGTGAGTGTGCCGGGTGGCGGGAGGGTCTCAGGGTGTGTGGAGGGCGGAGGTGGCGGTCGGGGTTCACGCTTTCCGCGCACTCGTCCCGCAGGCAGCGGGCGGTGGCCGCCGCAGGGCCCGGACGGGGATGTGGGTGGCGAAGCCCTCACCACGCGCGGCGCAGCCGCGTAAAAACAACGATGGCGAGCCAGGTTCGCGCTGTCCGCGAACACGACTCGCCATCGCCATCGTGCGCCGCCAGGGACTCGAACCCCGGACCCGCTGATTAAGAGTCAGCTGCTCTAACCAACTGAGCTAGCGGCGCCTGCTGACGTCGTAGACCTTAGCATCCTGGTCCGTGGGAGGAAAAATCGATATCCGTACGGCAGTGGAGGCCGACGTGCGGGCCGCGCGGACCGCTGCCCAGAGGAAGATCTCCGGGCCGGGAAGCCAGGGGTGGCGGGTGTCGGGCGCCGCCAGCCAGCGGGATTCCGGGCGGGGAGTGGCGGGTACGACGGGTCGGACGGCGGGCACGGTCACCGCATCACCGGGGCCGTGACAGAGCAGCGGGGGAATCGGGTGGGCACGGCCGCCCCACTCCTCCCAGTCGAGCAGTGCCGGCAGTCGGCGTGCCGTGCCCGGCGCCGCGAACAGCAGCATCCGGCCCCGGTGCGCGGCCACGGGCCCGGAGCCCGGCCCCTCGTCCCAGAGCCGGTCGAGCATCCGGCGCCCGAAGATCGCGGGAGCGTTCACCACGTCGAACGCGACACCGCAGGGCAGAACCACCGGCGCGGTGGGGCGCTCGGCCCAGTGCGCGAGGGCGCTCCGGGGATACGTTCCTGCCGAGGCGAGCCAGGCGGCGCCCTCCGAGGTGACCCCGGAGACGTCGAACCGGTCGGAGAGGGGTGCGCGGAAGGGTGCGGGCAACGGCGTTCGGCTGCTCATACCGTCTTGTCTACCGGCAGTGAGCGAACCGTCTCGGCGAGTTGCGGAAAATCGGGACGGGAGGGGGCAGGGCGGAGTATTGTGCCGCACGGCATATGCCAAATGATCATTCGTGCGGCGGCGAGAGCGGACCCGGGTGGACCGGGGACCCAGTCCCCGGCTCAGCCCAGGCTCTCCGGCCCGCTCGCCTCGGCGCCGCGCAGCAGGTCCCGGCCGAACTCCACCATCTTCTTCGCGTAGTCCTCGGTCCACTCCGCCTGCTCGCCGATCGCCGCGGGCGTCAGCCGGTCGAAGCGGCGCGGATCGGCCAGCTGGGCCGCGGCGATCGCCTGGTACTCGGCCGCCCGGTCCGCCGCCGCGCGAAACGCCTGGGTCAGCTCCGTGGCCCGCGCGAGCAGTGCCCGCGGGTCGTCGATCGACTCCAGGTCGAAGAAGTGTTCCGGGTCGGAGGCCGCCTCCGCGGGCTCGAAGAGCAGGGGCGCGGGGCGTAGCCGCGGCTCGTTCCGACGCGGCGTGGGCTCCGACATGTCTTCTCCTCCTCGTACGGTTCGGGTGGCGCCGTCATTTGGTTGGGCCACCGTCCATTGTCTCGCGACGCCGCAAGGGCGCGGGGGGTGCGGGGACACCACCGCCCCGCGCTCCCCCCGCCGCACGTCATCCGCAGTCTCAAGGCCGCCGGGTCACATGATGTTCCCGGCCGCCCGGAAGTCGTCACGAGCGTCGGCCTTCGCACTGGTCAGGACCGTCGTCCGGCCAGGCCTCCCCGAGGGTCAGGACTGCCGGCCCGGCCTGTGTCACGCCGGACGCGGCCAGGCGTTCCCGGGTTACGCCGTCAGGGGCGCCACGCCACGCGATGCTCCGCCAGATGGGACAGCACCGCGTGATTCGCCTCCCAGCCGTCCGGGAACTTCACCGTCACCCCCAGCTGCACGGGCTCCGTGGAAGGATGGTCGTCCAGCAGCTCCGACACCCCCGCCCGGCACACCACGATGCATGCGTGGCGGTGCCGGGACGCCAGTACGCACAGCCGCCCGGTCTCCAGATGGAACGCCGTGGCGTCCGGGCGCCCCGACAGCGGATGCAGCACCACCGTCACATCGAACTCCCGGCCCTGGAGCCGGTTGGCCGTGTCCACCGTCACGTCCCGCACGCCGAGGTCCGCCAGCGCCGAGCGCACCGCGGCCGCCTGGTCCCGGTGCGCCGTGCCGACGGCGATCCTGTCCGCGGTGAGCGGCATCGGCTCCCCGGCCCGCTCCGAGACCGCCGCCCCGCCCCGGTCCAGCAGCCGCCGTACGACCGTCGCGACCGCCCGCACCGCCTCGGGGTCCGTGCGCGGGGTGTGCCGGGCAGGCAGCTCCAGCAGCCCCCAGCCGGTCTCGGCCGCCTCGTCGATCACCCGGTCGGGCCCGGAGCCGTCGGACGCCACTGCGAAGCCGAGCCGCCGGTCCCCGTGATCGGTTCCGCTGCGGAACGGCGTGTACGGATAGAACGCGTGCGACACGAGCGGCGCCGCGGAGGCCGGGAGCCGCCAGGACACCGGGAGCCGGTGCTGCGGTAGCTCTGGATTGTGGGCCAGGAGCGTGGTCACCGCGGACGCGGACGGGTCGTACGACAGGCCCGCCCACTGCTCGGCACCGACGACCGAGAACGGGTCCAGCTGTCCGGGGTCCCCGACGAACAGTGCCCGTTCGAACAGGCCGGCCACCGCCAGCAGTGCGTCCGAACGCATCTGGTACGCCTCGTCGACGATGGCGTGCCCCCACGGCTCGACATCCTTCACGTGGGCCCACTTGGCGGCGGTCGAGATGACGACGTCGAGGCCTGCCAGATCGGCCGCCTTCGTCGACTTCCGGACGTGTGGAAGATCGTCGAGAGCCCGGTCGTAGGGGTCCGGGTCGCTGCTGTGCAGCCGGCCGACCGGCAGACCCGGATCCTTCTCCGCGAGCCGCACCACCAGGTCGTCGACCTGTGCGTTGGTCTGCGCGATCACCATCAACGGCCGGCCGGCCGCCGCCAGTTCCAGCGCGGCGCGGACCACGAGCGTCGACTTTCCCGCGCCCGGCGGCGAGTCGACGACGACCCCGCGGTGCGTGCCGTGCAGCGTGTCGCGCAGGATCGCCTCGGTGGCCCGGGCGGCCGCGCTCCCCGGATCGAAGGCGCTGCCCGGCTGGGCGAACACGGTCACAGGACGTCCTCCTCGGTCACCGGATCCGGCAGCGGCAGTGCCCCCGCTTCGCCCGGCGGCCCGCCGTGCGTCCAGGGCGTCTCCTCGGGCTCGGGCAGCTTCGCCCCGCCGCGCTGCTCGTGCTCGAACAGCGTGAAGCACACATGGTCGCCCTTCTCGGGCACGGACCCGGCCTCGGGTTCCTTGCCGCGGCCCATCTTGTCGACGATGCGCAGGACCACCATGCCGCCGCCGCCCCCGTCGCTTCCCTCGTCGTGCCGCCCCTCGTGCTGCCCTTCGTATCCGACGAACTCGGCCCCCTGGGGCTTCCCGCCGAGCGAGCGGTACACCTTCGAGCGCTCCCCGAGATGCGGCCGGTCCTCGGTCCGTACGGTCACCAGCGGGCGCGGGCTCGGCCGCTTGCCTTCGCTGTACGTCATCACGACGTCCGTGACCTCGCCCGCGAACGCCTCCCCGGTCAGCCGCCGCCCGGCCATGACCAGCGGATCGTCGAGTGCCTGCTGGGCGTCCAGCCGGGCCTGTTCGCGCTCGCGGGTGGCGAGTTTGTTCGCCGCCGTGACCGCGTCGTCGCGGCGTGGCTGCGGCGGTTCCCCGGCGGCGACGCGGTCCCGGTGGCCGGTGAACGACCAGCGGTCGCGGGTCCACCGCTCCGCGACGTGCGCGCCCTCTGGCAGGGCACGCAGCAGGTCGAGGCCGTGCCACACCGCGTCCCAGGTCGGACGCGTCCGGCTCTCGACGAGGGCGCGGATCTCGCGCTCGGCTGCGGTGAGTTCGGCGAACCTGTCGTCCGCCTCGACACCGTCCTCGGCGGTGGCCAGCCGCGTCCGCGCGCGGTCGTACCGCTCGATGGCCGGGGCGAGCAGCTTGTTGTCGAAGGCCGGGTCGGTGGCGGGGCCCGCCGGTGGGCACAGCAACTGGCCGTGCGTGTCCCGCGCCAGCTCCGCCCGGAGCGCCGCTTCCGCGCCCGTGGCGCTCTGCGGCGGGTCGATCCACGCGAGCAGCGCGCCCAGATGCTGGTCCTCGAGCCCGGACTGACCGGTCGCCCAGTGCTGCGTCAGTACATCGGTGACCGAGAGCAGCAACGAGGAGCCCGGGACCCGGGAGCGCTCCTCGAGGTGGGTGAGCCAGCGGCCGAGCAGCGGCACCCGCGGGGGCGCCGGGTGCGGGGTCTCGGGGTCCTGTTCGGCGGTGCGGCGGAACCGCGTGGAGCGCCCCAGCAGCCGTACGAAGTCGATGCCCGCCCGGCTCGGCACGATCAACTGCGGGCTGTCCGCACACAGGTCGACCTCGACCTTGACCCGCTTGCCGGTCTCCGGGTCGGTCTCGGTGCGCTCGGCGGCCTCGACCGCCTCGGCGTACCCGTCGATGTACGGCAGGACGAGGTCGGCGAGGTCGGCGAGGAAGGCGAACCTGAGGTCCCGGTCGCGCGGCTGCGGCACCACGAGCAGCCGGGGCGCGTCCCGGTCGGTGCCGACGAGCGCTCCGAGCGGCGCACCGGCCTCGCCCGCGGTGGTCAGCGGCACGAAGACGAGGGGGCGCTCCGACAGGTGCCGGTGCCGGACCGTGGCCGTGGGCTGGGCACGGCCGGACCGCACGGCCTCCAGGCGGGCGAGCGTGGCGATCAGTGACATACGGCGCCCTCCCGCGCGGCGAGCGCCTCCGTCCGCAGCCGCGCCGCCCGGCGCAGGGCCGCCACCGCCGGGTCGTCCGGGTCTCCCGCTGTGCCGTGGGCGGCGGCCAGTACCTCGTCCACCGTGGTCAGTCCGCCCAGCTCGGCCCGCAGCGAGCGGCCGTAGGACGTCACCGCGCCCTCGGCCCGTGAGCGGCTGCGGCAGTGGAAGGCCAGTTCACAGGCGGCCAGGCACTCGGGTGCATAGGTCGCCGGGACCGACTCCACGGCGGCCGTCAGCTTTTCCTGCGGGAGGTCGGGCGCGAAGCACGTGCCGCCGGGGAGGCCGTCCGCGATCTCCTCGATCCGGGTGAGCCGGGTCAGCTGGCGCCGGGTGACCGCGCGCTGTTTGCGGATGTCGACAGGGGACGCGGCCGGCAGGTTGGAGAAGTCCTTCGGGCACACCAGCAGGACCTGGTGGCGCACCTGCGCGGAGGCATGCCCCTCCGGCGTCGTGCCGAGGCGCGCCGCGACCGCCTCAAGCGCCAGCACGTACACCGCGGACTGCCGGGCGGCCGCCCCCACCTTCGCCGGGTCGGCCGATCCGTCCAGCAGCGGGAAGGACTTGATCTCCACGACGGTCCAGCTGCCGTCCGGATGCACCACCACCGCGTCCGGCTCCAGGAACGCGGGGGAGCCCGCCACGTCGAGGGCGAGCATGGGGTGGTCGAGCAGCGCCCAGCCGCGTGCCTCGGTGGCCTCGCGCAACGCCAGCGCCGTACGGGCGGCGCGGCCTTCGGGCCCTATCGCGGCGAGATCGGGAACCAGGGCTTTGCGCGGCGGCTCGGCGGTCGGGTCCAGCTTCTCGTGCACCAGCCGCAGCAGCTCGGCGCCGCCGTCCGCCTTGACCCTGGCCTCGAACGCGTTGCCCCGCATGAAGGCGAACTGGGACTGGCCGAACGCCGACGGGGCTCCCAGCGCATCGGCCAGCGACGACTTGTCCACCCCGGCGCCGTCGAGGAGCGCGCGGCGCCTGCACCCCGGGTTCGCGGCGAGCGCGGCCAGCGCGCGGGCGTCGAGCGCCTTCGGCGGTACGGCCGGGCCGCGCAGGTCAGCGAGCCGCTGCCGCAGCGCCGTCCCCCGCGTCCGCGGGGGAGGCACCCGGCCCGGCGCCCGGTGCGGTGCGGGAGATGCGCTGTCGGGGAATTCGCTCACCCGCCGAAGTCTGGCATCCAGCACTGACAATCGAGGAACTTGTGGTCGTAGAGGCGTCCGTGGCGGGGGCGGTCGCGGTCCGCAGCCGGGCGCGGACCGCGTCGGCCGCTCGCGTCATCGGCCGCGACAGCAGGAAGCCGGCGCCCATGACGGCGATGCCCGCGACCGCGTCGAGGAGGTAGTGGTTCCCGGTGCCCATCACCACGATCGCGGTCAGCGCCGGGTAGGCGACGCCCGCCACCTTGGCCCAGCGTGTGCGGCCGTATCGCCAGAGCATCACTCCGCACCACAGCGCCCAGCCGACGTGCAGACTCGGCATCGCCGCGTACTGGTTCGTCATGCCGCCGAGACCACGCGGCGCGCTCGCGTCGCCCGCCCACCAGCCGTACGAGCTGTACTGGGCCATCGTGTCGACGAAACCGTGGGCCGCGGACAGCAGCCGGGGCGGGCAGGTCGGCGTCAGCGTGAAGCCGACCAGGCCGATGAACGTGGAGGTCATCAACCAGGTCCGGGCCGCGCGGTAGTGCTCGGAGCGACGCCTGAACAGCCATACCAGGATCACCGGCGTCACCAGGTAGTGCAGTGACGCATACCAGAAGTCGGCCGGTATGCCGAGCCATGGCTCGCGGGTGAAGAGACGGTTCAGCGGGTTCTCGGCGTTGATACGGAGCACCTTCTCCAGGTGCAGTATCGCCTTGCCGTGCTCGACGGCGTCGTCGACGTCACCCCGGGCGAGCAGCCGGCCGGCCGAGTACGAGGCGTACACCAGCAGGATCAGGGGAAGTTCGGTCCACCAGCGCGGCCGGACCGGCGGGTTCACCCCGGTGCCTGGTGACTCGGCCTGCGGCATCCGATTCGCCCTCCCCCTTCTGCGCTGCTGCTCCCGGTGACCCGGTCGAGCCACTTTATGGTGTACGCGCCCATTCGTCAGGACGCGGCCCCGGCCCTCAAAGACGCAGAGATCTCCCACCGGGTTGCCCGTGAACGGGGTGCGCGATGATGGTGTGACTTCCTTGTTGTTTTCCTCTCGGTTCATCCCGGAAAGGACGCTCATGGCACCGCGCATCCTGCTGGCCCGGCACGGACAGACGGAGTGGTCTCTGTCCGGCAAGCACACCGGCAGGACCGACGTGCCGCTCCTGGAGGAGGGGCGACGGGGCGCCAAGCTCCTCGGCGAGCGGCTGAACCGGGCACCCTGGGACGGGCTGCCCGGAGTCGAGGTGCGCACGAGTCCGTTGGCACGCGCGCGTGAGACGTGCGAACTCGCCGGTTTCGGTGAGCGGGCGAGCGCCTGGGACGCACTGCTCGAGTGGGACTACGGCGCGTACGAGGGGATGACGCCGGCCGAGATCCAGGCGGGCCGGCCGGGCTGGCTCATCTGGCGCGACGGTGTCCCGGAGGGGGAGTCCCTGGCCGAGGTCTCCGCACGCGCGGACGAGGTCGTGTCCTGGGCCCGCTCGGCGGACCGGGACGTCCTGGTCTTCGCCCACGGCCACATCCTGCGCTCGCTGGGAGCGCGCTGGCTGGGGCTACCACTGGAGTTCGCCGCCCGCATACGACTCAACCCGACGTCACTGTCGGTGCTCGGATGGGCGTACGGGGAACCGGCGATCGAGTCGTGGAACGACTGCGGTCACCTCACGGCGTAGCCGTCGTCCTCACGGGATCCTGGGCAGCGCGGCATGGCGGTCCAGGAACGCCGACACGCCGGAGGTCCGGCGGTGGGGCAGCAGGACTCTCGCCGTGCCCGCCAGCATCGTCTGGATCCTGGACGACTGGACCTCGCCCAGCAGGTCGATGACGCGCTGTCCGGCCTGCGCCGCCTCGTCGGGGCGGCCTCCGCGGGCCAGGTCGTCGGCCAGCTCCGCCGTGTACAGGGCGATGTTCCGGGAGAAGTGCGGATCCTGAAGATGTGCGGCGCGCCGGGCGTGCCGGGCCGCGCGCGGCCAGTCGCCCAGCGTGGACCAGCACTGCGCCTCCAGGCCCTCGAGTTCGGCCTCGCCGTAGAACGTCATCCACTCGGGGTCCGCGTCCGACGTCCCGCGCTCGAACAGGGCTTGCGCCCTGACCAGCGCCTGCTCGCAGCCCGACCGGTCGGCGAGCCCGGCCCAGCCGCCCGCCTCCCGCAGGGCGAGCAGCGACATCAGGCGGTTCGAGCCGAGCGGACACGCGGCGCGCTGGGCCGCCTGCGCCGCCCGTACGGCCTCCCGCGGCCGTCCGGCGTCGCGCGCGAGGAACGCCGTGTTGCAGAACGCGTGGGCTTCCAAAGCCGGGTCCCCGGACATCCGGGCCGTGGCCAGCGCCTCCGCGTAGTGCGAGCGAGCGTCGTCGAAGCGTCCTGAGTCGTGGGCGAGCCAGCCGACCGAAATGGCCAGTTCCCCGGCGCCCGCGTACAGCCGGTCGGCCACGGCCTGCCGGGTCGTACCGGCGTCCAGCAGCGCGTACGCGGTGCGCAGCGGGGCGGCGGCACGCCGGTACAGACCGTCCGCGCCGTGCCGGTCGTCGAGCAGGCGGATCTTGCGTACGGCCTCTTCGAGCGCGCAGGCCTCGGACGAGCCCGTACGGTGGAGAGGGCGTTCGGCGGCCGCTGCGGTGCCGCCGAAGGTGAGCACCAGCGGGCTCAGGGAGGCGGCCGCCACTGTGAAGGTGCCGCCGGTCATGAATGCGCGACGTTGCACGTCGCTCTCCTCGTGGTTCTGTTCGTCGTACGCGCATGTGCCGTACGGCTCGTGCGTCTCGTAGGTATCTGGCGTTTCATACGTCTCGCCCGCCCCGCGCGTTTCACTCAGAGCGTACGGACGGCGGCCGGCGTGTGCGGGGGGCGCCTCGTCGGCGATGCGCGCCGCCCGGCCGCGTACGGCCGAGCGAGGTGCGAATCCCAGGTCCGTCAGCGTGCGACCGGGGAACATATGCAGGAACACCCGTTCGTAGGCGTAGTTGGGGCAACGGATCTCGCCCGCCTCCACCCGTCCGATGTACCGCGCGTCACAGCTGACCCGCTCACCGATCTCCATCGCGGCGCGTCGAACCGCCGCGGCGAACTCGCCGGGCGAGCGCTGTCCGCGCAGCTGCCGGAAGGCGAGGTTGGGCCGCGGTGGCCTGGGGTACTGGGACGTGGTCATGGTCGGGCCCTCTCGTGCGAACCGTCGAACCATGCCGGATTCGGGACGACTTGCCCGCGTGGTGACAGTTGGTTCCCTGAGTCCGGCGGTGCAAGAACGTACCCGTCCCGTGAGAGTGGTCACGCGAGGTTTAGCTACAAACCGGATATCTCATACGCGATCTGCCATGAACTGCCATCCTTTGCGGCGGTGTTGTGCCCGTTGCCGTTGACGGTCCGAAGCGTTTAACCCGGTGGACCGGGAGCCCCCCGAACTCCCGACCCAACTCACTGCCGAGGAGGGGTTCCACTTTGGAGGCCGGGATGCAGACCACGCAGAGCACCGAGTTCCGTACGCAGCCGCCGGGCGCGCGCCGCATGCCCGCCGCGGACCGCGGCGCGCCGCCGACCCAGGCCCCCGACCTTGTGACCGTCCCGGCCCGGCAGGGACTCGAGGCCGTCGACATCCTGCGCCGCGGTGCGGGCGACTGCGTCGGGCCGGTCCTCCACGACGACGGCTGCGACACCCTGGGTTTCCTGGTCCCGCCCGGGACCGCCGACGCCTGGGACGTCCCCGGCAGCACCTGCACGCAGACGGCGGGACGCGGCATCAGCCTCGTCGCTCCGGAACCTCCGGTCGAGGGCACGGGCTGGCTGCTCCCTCCCGGCGAGGTGGAGCCGGCGACGGACCCCGTGGTGCTCCGGGAGGCGCTCGGGGAGGCGGCCCGGCTGCTCGAGGCCGCCGACAACTGTCGGTAGTCGGACGCTGACGGTCCGCGTGAGGCGGTCGCCACGCGGGCGGCCGGGTGGGCCGCCCGCGGCAGGGCCCCGGATAATGGCTGGATGGGCAGGTCACGGAACGCGCGGCGGGAGAAGGCCGTCGAGCCGGTGGTCGAGGCGGTCGACGGCGGTCTCGCCCAGCTGATACCCGACCGGGACCGGTCGCGCGCCTGGACCCTCCTCATCGACGGCGCCCCGCAATCGATGGTCGACCTGGACGACCCGGCGTACCTCGGTTTCGAGTACCAGCGACGCCTCGGCCATGTCATCGATCTGGCCGCGCCGCCCGGCCGGCCGGTGCAGGCCGTGCACCTCGGCGGAGGCGCGTTCACCCTCGCCCGCTACACCGCCGCCACCCGCCCCCGCTCCACCCAGCAGGTGGTCGAGCGCGACGCCTCGCTCGTCCAACTGGTGCGGCGCACGCTGCCCTTGGACCCCAACGCCCGCATACGGGTGCGTTCCGCGGACGCCCGCGTGGGACTCGCCAAGGTGCCGGACGGCTGGGCGGACCTGGTCATCACGGATGTGTTCAGCGGGGCGCGCACCCCGGCCCATCTGACATCGGTCGAGTTCCTCACTGATGTCCGCAGGGTGCTCAAGGACGGCGGCCAGTACGCGGCCAACCTCGCCGACGGCCCGCCGCTCGCCCATCTGCGCGGGCAGATCTCGACCGCCGCGGCCGTCTTCCCCGAACTCGCTCTGATCGCCGACCCCGTCGTACTGCGCGGCAAGCGTTTCGGGAACGCGGTCTTGATCGCCTCCGCCCACCCTCTTCCGCTCGCCGAACTCACCCGCCGCGCCGCCTCGGACCCGCACCCCGCGCGCGTGGAGCACGGCAGGGCACTGACCGACTTCACCGGTGGCGCGGTGGCGGTCACGGACGCGGCGGCCGTGGCGTCACCGGCGCCCCCGCCCTCGGTCTTCCGCTGACCCGCGTGGCCGGCAGGCACCACGCTGCCCCCGTGGCGGACTAGTACGTCTCGACGTCCACATGGGGCGGGCCGTCGTGCCACGTGCAGAACACCGTGACCCGTTGCGTGCCGGAGGCGAACTCCACGCGGATCCACGACTCCGTCTTCCACACCTGCATCGACCAGCCCGGACCGGGCGTCGCGGACACCAGCGTCGCGGACGTCGTACCGAGGTCGAAGACCGCCCGCCCGCCGGTGGTGTCATAGCTCTTGACGCGGCTGGTGGAACTAGAAGGGGAGGACGGCGGCGTCGTCGGGGAGGGCGAGGGGCTCGTGCCGGACTTCTTCGAGGAGACCGGCGTCGTGCTCGGCGCGGGCGTCCCGCTCGCACTCCGCGACGGTTCCGGCCGCTCCGTCGACGCGATCTGTGGCCTGGTGCCCTGAGTCGTCGCGCCACCCGCCGTGATGGGCAGGGCGCGCGGGGGGTCGTAGGCGGTCCCCGCCATCACCGTGTGGACGCCCCACCACGACAGCGTGACCGCCGCGCCTGTGGCGAGCGACCAAGCCAGTACGTGTACGAGTCCTCTCAACATCCCGGCCATACTGCCCCACGCGCCCCACCGGTGTCCCGCGAGTCGCACACAGTTCCGCTTCTCGCGCTACCGCACGGGGAGTTGTCCACAGCCCCCGGAAGCACGTCCCCGTATGGCGTACGGTGCCGCCCATGGCAAGTGTGCTCGTGGTCGAGGACGACCAGTTCGTACGCTCGGCCCTCATCAGGCACCTGACGGAGGCCGGGCACACCGTGCGCAGCGTCGGCACCGCACTGGAGGCACTGCGCGAGGTCGCCCACTTTCCCTTCGACCTCGTGATCCTCGACCTCGGACTGCCCGATCTCGACGGATCCGAGGCGCTGAAGATGCTGCGCGGCATCACCGACGTACCGGTGATCATCGCCACCGCACGCGATGACGAGGCAGAGGTGGTCCGCCTGCTGAACGCGGGCGCGGACGACTATCTGACCAAGCCGTTCTCGGTCGAGCACCTGTCGGCACGGATCGCGGCGGTGCTGCGCCGGGCCCGTGCGGCCGCCGTCGGAGCCGCGCCCCCGGCGGTCATCCGCGTCGGCGGCCTCGCGATCGACCTCCTGCGCCGGCTCGCCGAACTGGACGGGCACCGACTGGACCTGACCCGCCGTGAGTTCGACCTGCTCGCCTTCCTCGCCGGCCGGCCCGGTGTCGTGGTGCCCCGCAGGGAACTGCTCGCCGAGGTGTGGCAGCAGTCCTACGGGGACGACCAGACCATCGACGTCCATCTGTCCTGGCTCAGGCGGAAGCTGGGCGAGACGGCGGCCAAGCCGCGCTATCTGCACACGCTGCGGGGCGTCGGCGTGAAGCTGGAACCACCGAGGGCGGAGCCGTTGCCATGAGATGGGCGCTGGTCAAGGTCTGCCTGGCGGTGACCGCCATGGTCGTGGTCGCCTTCGCGGTACCGCTCGGCCTCGTCGTCAAGGAGATGGCGCGCGATCGCGCCTTCTCGAACGCGGAGCGCGAGGCCGCCGCGATCGCGCCCGCCCTGTCCATCACCACCGAACGCGACCAGCTGGAGCGGGTGGTGGCCTCGACGGGTTACGACGACGGGATGGCTGTGCACATCCCCGCGGCTGGCGGCACCAAGGCGCTGGACATCGGCCGCCGACGCGCCCCGGCCGAGGACATCGCGGCCACCCGCAGACTGGGCCGGGCCTCCACCACCGAGGTGCCCGGCGGCTCGGCGCTGCTCCAGCCCACCGCCCTCAGCTCCGGTGGCATCGCCGTGGTCGAGGTGTACGTCCCCGAGTCCGAGGTGACGAACGGCGTCGGCACGGCCTGGGCGGTGCTCGCCGCGGTCGGTGTCGCACTGATCATCGGCTCGGTGGCGGTCGCCGACCGGCTCGGCGTGCGGATGGTGCAGCCCGCCCAGCGTCTGGCCGAGGGCGCGCACAACCTGGGGGAGGGGAAGCTCGGCGCACGGGTCCCCGAGGACGGCCCGACCGAACTGCGCCTGGCAGCGGTCGCGTTCAACTCGATGGCCGACCAGGTGGTGCAACTCCTGGCGAACGAACGCGAACTGGCCGCCGATCTGTCCCATCGGCTGCGTACCCCCCTGACCGTGCTGCGGCTGAACGCCGCCTCCCTCGGCGACGGACCGGCCGCCGAGCAGACACGCGCCGCGGTGGCGCAACTGGAGCGCGAGGTCGACACGATCATCCGTACGGCGCGCGAGGCCAAGCCGCAGACCGTGGCGGCAGGACCGGGCGCCGGGTGCGACGCGGCCGAGGTCGTGCGGGAGCGGATGGAGTTCTGGTCGGCGCTCGCCGAGGACGAGAGGCGCAAGTGGCGGGTGGCCGGAGCCGACCGGCCGGTACGCATACCCGTGGCCCGCGCCGACCTCGCCGCCGCGCTCGACGCGCTGCTCGGGAACGTCTTCCGGCACACCCCGGAGGGCACGGCCTTCGCGGTCGACGTCCACAACGGCGAGGACGCGGTCATCGTGCTGGTCTCCGACGCGGGACCGGGGATCCTCGACCCGGAGACGGCCATGGCCCGGGGACGCGGTTCGGGCAGCGACGGCTCGACGGGCCTCGGCCTGGACATCGTGCGCCGGCTCGCGGAGTCGACCGGCGGGGACGTGCGGATCGGCTCCTCGGTGCTGGGCGGCACGGAGGTGCGCATCTGGTTCCAGCTCGACGGGCGGGCCCCGGTGCGCCGGGGGCACCGGGTACGGCGTCGGCGGTCCGGCAGATCGGTCTCTCCCTTTAATCGTCCCCGATCTCTTCCTTAAGCGCACCCTAAGATCCTCAACTCCGTTCCGGATCAATCCGATTGGCCCGATTCGGGATCGCTAGCGTGCTGCCGCACCCCACCCCCCGTGAGCAGCGAAGGCAGGCACGCGATGAGCAGCACGCACCGGCGCAGGATCAGCGGCAGAAGCAAGGCGATCGGCGGTGTCGTCGCCGCCTCCGTCGTGGGCGGCGGAGCGCTCCTGGTCACCGGCACCGCGCACGCCGCGGGCGTCGGAGCCGTGTACACGAAGACCAGTGACTGGTCGACGGGCTACACCGCGCAGTACGTCGTCTCGAACGACAGCGGCCAGACCAAGGGGGACTGGACGCTGCAGTTCGACCTGCCGTCCGGTGCCAAGATCAGCTCCCTGTGGAACGCCACATCGACGGTGAGCGGACAGCACATCACCGTGAAGCCGCCGTCCTGGGACAAGGACGGGCTGGCAGCGGGCGAATCCGTGACGGTCGGCTTCGTCGTGACCGGCTCCGGCGATCCGGGCGGCTGTCTCATAGACGGCGCGAAGTGCTCCGCCGACGACGGCGCGACTCCGGAGCCGAGCGGTCGCCCCACCACGTCCGCGACCCCCACGGCGACTCCGACTCCGACTCCGAGCACGACCATGAAGCCGACCGCCACGGCGACCCACACTCCCTCGCCGACCGCCTCCCAGACCTCCGGCTCCGGTACGGCCACGAGCGCGCGCTTCGCCCCGTACGTCGACACGTCTCTCTACCCGGCCTTCGACCTGATCGCCTCAGCGGACGCGACCGGGGTCAAGGACTACAACCTCGCCTTCGTCACCGACGGCGGCGCCTGCACGCCCAAGTGGGGCGGTGTCACCGCCATCGGCAGCGACGCCGTGGCCGCGCAGATCGGCGCCCTGCGGGCCAAGGGCGGCGACGTCCGGGTCTCCTTCGGCGGCGCCTCCGGTTCGGAACTGGCCACGGCCTGCTCCTCAGCGGACGCGCTGGCCGCGGCCTACGGGAAGGCCCTGGACGCCTACAAGCTCTCCAAGGTCGACTTCGACGTGGAGGGCGGCGCGCTGCCGAACACGGCCGCGAACACTCGCCGCGCCCAGGCCATCGCCAAGCTCCAGCAGCAACACCCGGGCTTGGACGTGTCGTTCACGCTCCCCGTCATGCCGGAGGGCCTGACCCAGGACGGTGTCAACCTCCTGGCCGACGCCAAGGCCAACGGTGTGCGGATGTCCGCCGTCAACATCATGGCGATGGATTACGGCGCCTCGTACAGCGGTGACATGGGCACCTACGCGGAGCAGGCCGCCACCGCCACCCAGGCCCAGATCAAGAGCGTGTTGGGGCTGTCCGACAGCGCGGCCTGGAAGACGGTCGCGGTCACCCCGATGATCGGCGTCAACGACGTGTCGTCCGAGATCTTCAAGGTCGACGACGCCACCCAGCTGGTGGACTTCGCCAAGTCGAAGGGTCTTGGGTGGCTGTCGATGTGGTCGGCCACGCGCGACAAGCAGTGCGACGGCGGTGCCAAGCCGACGGCGGACGCGACCTGCAGCTCGGTCGTCCAGGACAGGTTCGCCTTCTCGAAGGCGTTCGGCGCCTTCAAGTAGGGCTCTGCCCGGCGTGGTCGAGCCCCCGGGGGCGCGGCACCTCCCTCTCGTGTCGCGCCCCCGGGTGGTCAGTCCTCCAGCGGCGGCAGCGCCCCGGTCCGGGCCGCCCGGGAGTACCAGTGCGCGCTGGACTTCGGCGTGCGGGCCAGCGTCGCGTAGTCCACGTACACCGCCCCGAACCGCTTCTCGTAGCCGTAGGCCCACTCGAAGTTGTCCATGAGGGACCACAGGTAGTAGCCGCGGACGTCCGCGCCGTTCGTGATGGCCCGGTGGACTGCCGACAGGTGGCTGTGCAGGTACGCGGTCCGCTCGGGGTCGTGGACGCGGCCCTCCGGGTCGGGCTTGTCGTCGTACGCCGCGCCGTTCTCCGTCACATACAGCGGAAGCCCCGGCGCTTCCCGCGAGTACCGCATGATCAGCTCGTGCAGGCCGGTCGGGTCGATCGTCCAGCCCATCTCGGTGCGCTCGCCGGGAGTCTGGTGGAAGGTCACGTCGTCCGCGCCCGGCCAGGGCGAGTAGGCGCTCGCGCCGTGGCCGTCCGACCGCGAACCGCTGCCGGCCGTCTCCGAAGCCGCCGACACGAGCGTCGGCGTGTAGTAGTTGAGACCCAGTGCGTCCAGCGGCTGGTCGATGGTGGCCAGGTCGCCGTCGAGGACGTACGACCAGTCCGTGATGGCAGCCGTCGCGGTGAACAGGGTCTCCGGGTACGCCCCATGCAGCATCGGGCCGTGGAAGACGCCGTTCGCCAGATCGTCGATCTTCTGCCGCGCGGCCAGGTCCGCCGGGTCCTGCGACACCGGCCGTACCGGACACGAGTTGAGACTCACCGCCACCGTGTTGCGGGACGGCATCACCGAACGGAGCGCGGAGGTGCCGAGGCCGTGGGCCAGGTTCAGATGATGGGCCGCGCGCAGGGCCGCCGCCGCGTCCGTACGGCCCGGGGCGTGCACGCCGGAGCCGTACCCCAGGAACGCGCTGCACCAGGGCTCGTTCAGGGTGATCCACTGTTCCACCCGGTCGCCCAGGGCTTCGCCCACGATGCCGGCGTACTCGGCGAAGCGGTACGCGGTGTCCCGCTCGGGCCAGCCGCCCGCGTCCTCCAGCTCCTGAGGCAGATCCCAGTGGTAGAGGGTGATCGCCGGCTTGATGCCGTGGGCGAGCAGTTCGTCCACCAGGCGACGGTAGAAGTCCAGTCCGCGCTGGACCGCGGGCCCCCGGCCCGTCGGCTGCACGCGCGACCACGAGATCGAGAAGCGGTACGCGCTCAGGCCCAGCTCGGCCATCAGCGCGACGTCCTCGCGGTAGCGGTGGTAGTGGTCGACAGCGATGTCACCGGTCTCGCCGCCGGCCGTCCTGCCCGGCGTATGGCTGAAGGTGTCCCAGATCGAGGGGGTGCGGCCGTCCTCCCGCACTGCTCCCTCGATCTGGTACGCGGAGGTCGCGGCGCCCCAGAGGAAGGTGGGAGGAAAGGTCACCGGGGTCACCGGCTGTGCGGATTCAGGCATGGAAGCGCTCCCATAGATGGTCGTCGGGATCGACGGAGGTAGGGGAAAGAGGGGACGAGGGGGCCGGGGCGGCGATGACCCGGCCCCCGATGACGCAGGGGCGGCGGCGCCGGGGAGTCCGTTGCGGGACCCCTCCCGCGCGAGGCTGCCGAGCGTGGCGAAGGGTCAGCCCTTGATCGCGCCCTGCATGATCCCGCCGACGATCTGCTTGCCGAACAGCAGGAAGGCGATCAGCAGCGGCAGTGTGCCGAGCAGCGCACCCGCCATGATCACCGCCTGGTCGGGGACATATCCGGTGCCGAGCGAGTTGAGCGCCACCTGTACGGTCGGGTTCTGCTGGTTCAGCGCGATGATCGGCCACAGGAAGTCGTTCCAGGCGAATACGAAGGTCAGCAGTCCGAGCACGGCCATCGCCGGCCGCGCCGCGGGGAAGACCACGTGCCACACGACGCGCAGACTGCTCGCGCCGTCCACCCGCGCCGCCTCGATCAGTTCGGTGGGCAGTGCCTGCACCAGGTACTGCCGCATGAAGAACGTGCCGAAGGCGGTGACCAGCGTCGGCAGGATGACGGTCTGCAGCTGGTTGGACCAGCCCAGGTCCGACATCCACAGGTACAGCGGTACGACGGCCAGCTGCGGCGGGATCATCATGGTGCCGATGGTCAGCAGCAGCAGCACGCTGGAGAACCGGAACCGCAATTTGGCGAAGGCGAATCCGGCGAGCGTGGAGAACAGGACCGTGCTGACCGTGATGGTGGTCGCGACCAGCGTGGAGTTGAACATCGCCGTGCCGAGCCCGGCCTGTTCCCAGGCCGCCTGCAGGTTCTTGAACAGGTTCCCGCCGAACCACAGCGGAGGCGGCGTCTCGGCGAGCCGCCGGTCGTTGCGGGAGGCCGCGACCGCCGTCCACACCAGTGGAGCCAGCGAGACCAGCGCGAAGACGGTCAGCACGACATAGGTGACGGGCCCCGCGTCCAGCTGCTTGCCCGCGCCCATCGCCCCGCGGCGCCGGGGGGTCCGCTCGCCCTTGGCCTTCGTCCCCGCCTGAGGCAGGGTCAGGTCGGTAGTGGTCATTGGGACTTCCTCAGCCGTCGGGTGAGCAGCATGTTGATCACGGCCACCACCAGCAGGATCAGGAACATGGACCAGGCGATCGCGGACGCTTTGCCGAGGTTGCCGATGATCCAGCCCTGGTCGTACATGTACAGGCCGAGCGTCTGGTACTGGTGCTCCGAGCCGCCCTTGGATCCGCTGACCCCGCCGAACAGCAGGGGTTCACCGAAGAGCTGCGTCGCGCCGATCGTCGAGACGATCACCGTGAACAGGATCGTGGGCCGCAGCATCGGGACCGTCACATGGCGGAACTGCTTCCAGCGGTTCGCTCCGTCGAGGGCGGCCGACTCGTACAGGTCGCTGGGGATCGCCTGCATCGCCGCGAGGTAGATCAGCGCGTTGTAGCCGGTCCACCGCCAGATCACGATCGAGGAGACGGCGAACTGCGAACCCCAGTCGGACTCCCGCCAGTTGACGGGGTCGACCCCGACGAAGTGGAGCAGCCAGTTGATCATGCCGCCGTCCCAGGAGTACAGCAGCGTGAAGACCAGCGTCGCCGCCGCCACCGAGGTGGCGTACGGGGTGAGCATCACGACCCGCCAGACGGTCGAGCCGCGCAGCCGGTAGTTGAGCAGATGCGCGAGCCACAGCGCCGCGAGGAGCTGCGGCACCGTCGAGATCACACCGATGGTGAAGGTGTTCCCCAGGGCGTTCCAGAAGAACTCGGAGGAGAACAGGTTCTTGTAGTTGTCCAGACCCGTCCAGGTCTGGTGGTCCAGGGCCGAGAGCTGCACGTTGTGCAGCGAGTACCAGGCCGTGTAGAGCAGCGGGACCAGCGAGAAGGCCCCGAAGACGATGAAGAAGGGGGCGATGAACACATACGGAGACGCCTTCATGTCCCAGCGGTACAGCCGGCTGCGCCAGGAGTCTGTGCCCGTCGCCGGCCTGCCGCGACCGTGAGCGCCCCCGACCGCGCCCGGCTGCTTGCCGGGCGCGGTCTCGGCGCTCGACGCGGGGTGCGCGAGAGCCTCTTTGGAGCTGGTCACTGGCCGAGCACGTCCTTGATCTCCTTGCCGGCCGCGTCCCAGCCCTGAGCGGGGGACTTGCCCTTCTGCTCGACCTGGAGGATGCCGACGTCGGTGAGCGCGGAGTTGATCGGCTGGTCCTTGATGCCGAAGTACTGCGTCGGAATGGTCTTCGCCGAGTCCGAGAAGATCTGGGTGATCGGCGCGTTGGAGAAGTACGTCGTCGTGTCGGCCTGCGGCTGCAGGCTCGCGTACGCGGACGGCGTCGAGGGGAAGCTGGCCTGCTTGGCGAAGACCTTGGCCTGCTGCTCGGGCGCGGTCAGCCACTTCGCCAGGTCGATGGCCTCCTTCTGGTGCTTGCTCGCCGTCGGCACGCCGAGGAAGGAGCCGCCCCAGTTGGACGCGGTCGGGGCCGCCGCGACGTCCCACTTGCCCTTGCCGGAGTCACCGGACTTCTGCTCGATGTAGCCGAGCATCCATGCCGGGCAGGCCACCGTCGCGAAGGTGCCGTTGGCGAAGCCCTGGTCCCAGGTCGGGTCGAACTGCTTCAGCTTCGCCGACATGTTGCTGGTCGCCACCTGCATGGCGACGTCCCAGGACTTCTTCACACCGTCGGACTTGTCCCAGACGACGTTGCCGTCCTTGTCGTAGTACCGCTGCTCGGCGCCGCCGAGGGCCGCGTTGTAGACGGAGGACGCGGAGTCCACGAACTTGGTGCCCTTGGGCGCCTTCTTCATGTACTCCTTGCCGACGTCGACGTACTTCGACCAGTCGCCCTTCCAGGACTCGGCGAGCTTGGCGCGGTCCGTCTCGAGGCCGGCCTTCTGGAAGAGGTCCTTGCGGTAGCAGATGGCCATCGGGCCGATGTCGGTGCCGAGCCCGATCGTCTTGCCGTCCTTGGTGGTGGCCTGCGCCACCTTCCAGTCCAGCCACTGGGACTTGTCGACGTCCTTGCCGAGGTCGACGAACTTGGCGGCCTGCGTCTGCACGGCCTCGGTGATGTTGCCGACCTCGATGGCCTGGATGTCGTCCGTGCCGGAACCGGCCTGCAGGCGGGTGAGCACCTTGGGCCAGTACACGTCGGTGCGGGTGGTGACGTTCTCCTTGATGGTGATGTCCGGGTGGAGCTTCATGTACTCGTCGTAGAGTCCGGCCTGCTTGTAGCCGAAGACGCCGAAGGTGCCGACGGTCAGCGTCGTCTTGCCCTTGCCGCCGCCACCGCCGTTCGAGTTCGACGAGTTGTCGTCCGAGTCTTTGGCGCAGCCGGCCAGCAGCCCCGTCGTCAGCGCGGCGACGGCCGCGAGGGCCACCAGCCCGTGGGACCGGCGAGTACTCGTGCGCATTGCGTCCTCCTGTTGCCTGACGTGCCGACCCCCCGGCCAACTGCATTGGTTGGGCCCGTTCGTGCTCGCTGCGGCTCGGGCGGGGAACGTGCGGGATGTGTATGTGTCAGGTACCGTGGGAGCGCTCCCACAGGTGATGAGTTGAAGAGTCGTCGGTTCCCGCGAGGGTGTCAAGGGAGCGGACACGCACAGATGCGTTCGGTTATCGGGCTGTTAACTGGACCGGGCGGGAGCGGATGGAAACGGGCAAGGGCCGGCACGGTCCGGGCCGGATCCGGGGGTCGGTGACGTCGGCGCCCGGTGACGGTCACCTGGACTGCGGCGACTGTTAGATTCCAGGCCAACGTGGGTTCGACGGCGGGAGGCGGGGCCAATGGTAAGCCACGGAGCGCGGGGCCGCAGTGGCGGTCGACCCACCCTCGAAGAGGTGGCCGCACGCGCCGGCGTCGGCCGCGGCACGGTCTCCCGGGTGATCAACGGCTCGCCCCGGGTGAGCGATGCGACGCGCGCGGCCGTCGAGGCGGCGGTCGCGGAGCTCGGTTATGTACCGAACACCGCGGCCCGCGCACTGGCCGCCAACCGCACAGACGCCATCGCCCTCGTCGTCCCCGAACCGGAGACCCGCTTCTTCGCGGAACCGTACTTCTCGGACATGCTCAAGGGCGTGGGGGCCGAGCTGTCGGACACGGAGATGCAGCTGCTGCTGATCTTCGCGGGCAACGACCGGGAGCGCCGAAGCCTGGCCCAGTACCTGGCGGCGCACCGGGTGGACGGCGTGCTGCTGGTCTCGGTGCACGCGGACGACCCCCTGCCCGATCTGCTGGCCCAGCTGGAGATCCCGGCGGTGATCAGCGGTCCCCGTTCGGCGGGCGAGGCGCTGCCGTCGGTGGACTCGGACAACTACGGCGGCGGCCGCTCGGCGGTCGAGCACTTGATCGCCCGGGGCCGCGCGCAGATCGCGACGATCACGGGCCGGCTCGATGTGTACGGTGCCCAGCGGCGTGTCGACGGCTACCGTGACGCGCTACGGGACGCCGGCCGAGAGGTGGACGAGAAGCTGATCGTCCCCGGTGACTTCACGGAGGAAGGCGGCCGCCGGGCCATGGCGGAGCTGCTGGCCCGCCGCCCAGGTCTGGACGCGGTGTTCGCGGGGTCGGACGTGATGGCCGCGGGCGCGCGACAGGTGCTGCGTGAGGCGGGCCGCCGCATACCAGGTGACGTGGCGCTGGTCGGCTACGACGACTCGGCGATCGCCCGCCATATGGACCCGCCCCTGAGCAGCGTGCGCCAGCCGATCGAGCAGATGGGCCGCGCGATGATCGACCTGCTGCTCGACGAGATCGCGGACCAACGCCCGGCGGGCTCCCGGACCCTGGACCGCCGCCAGGTGGTCCTGCCGGCGGAACTGGTGGAGCGGGACTCCTCCTGAGGCGGTGGACAGACCCGGACGGACCCGGCGTGCCGGGTTGGGGTCGATGGTGACGGATGTCTCCGATGCGCTCCGCGCCACGGCGTTCCGGCGCGGAGCGCCGGGCTGTGTGCCGGGGGGATCGAGGGGCCGGGTTGTGCGCATGCCGCCGGGCCGGCCGCCCGGCTGTCCCCGGGGCTGAGTGCACGTTCGCCCATGTGCCGCGTGCCGGGCCGTGGGCGGAGGACGGCCCGCAGGGTCGCGGGTCCTGAAACGAGATCAGCCGGTGACTCGTTTCTCCGGGGTCACCGGCTGACTTCACAGGGTGAGTGACGGGATTCGAACCAGTTTTTTGACCCATCCGTGACCTGCGGCGACGCGGAATACCCGGACAAACAGGTGTAGTTCGATGACGCTGCAGACGCTCAGTTGCCTCGAATGCGGGTCCGTGTTCCCACGGGAACAGCCCACCCGCGGGCCACCGAGCGCTCGCCGCTGGTGAGTAGAAAAAAGCCCACCCGTGATCACAACGACAGCGCCCCCGCACGAAGCGGGGGCGCTGCGACCCTTCCCCGACGCCTGGGGGCCACCAGCCGGGCAGGGTCGTTCGTTGAGGGGGAGGTGCTCACCCGCCTCTACCCGCTCGACGCCGAGCTCACGGCCGTCCGTCGCCGGCATCGGTCACCTACACGAAACCCGCGCACTCCTCACAGCCGTGGCTTAGCCGCCGGGCCAGACACGGGACGGCCCCGGCCGGGGCATGGATCCCGACCGGGGCCGTCGTACAGGGGTGCAGATCAGGCGTCGAACTCGCCGGCCTTCACGCCCTTGACGAACGCGTCCCACTCGGCGGGGGTGTAGAACTGCGTCCCGCCCGCGCGGTCCTTGGTGTCGCGGACAGCTCGGCCCCCGTCGGGAGTCTTGGCGACCTCGACGCATGCGCCGTTGCCGCCCGAGAACGAGGACGTACGCCAGTTCAGGGTGTTGCTGTGCATCGTTGCTGTGCCTTTCAGTAGTGTTTTTGATCTCGGCGGGGGTAGGTTCGAGGGCGCGCCACGGCGGGAGGGCGCGCGCAAAGGTGCTTGTGCAGGTAGATGTCCGACCCGGCAGCGCTCGCCCCGGGGTTGGCTTCGGTGGTGTACTCCTGGCCGTCCCGGATCGGCTTGTCGCAGCGTGCGCAGATCATCGGCGGCCCTCCCGGATCAGGCGCCGCAGCGCGATACCCGTCTCGCAGCTGCCGGCGTCATCGACGCACTGCTCGCAGTTGGGTGTGCGGTCGTGGAGAGCGCGGAATGCGGCGGTGGCGGAGCAGGGGCGGCAGCCGCGCGGGAACGCCGTGACGTGGCTGTCGAGGACCCTGATGCGTCGCTCGCCGAGGTCTACGGCCGTCTCCGCCGTGAGACGCTCCCGCACCACACGCATCCCGCGCCGCGCTGCTGGTCTTCACTCAGGTCGCCCACGCTCGGCAGGGGAAGCGCTGCCCTCCCCCACGGTGGGGTGGTGTCGGTACGCTCTGGCATGTCGACTCCAACCCAGTCGACCACGCCCCCGGGCCCGGCAGTCGCGGGGGTTCTCTGGTGACCATATGCCAACTTAGTACGTCTTGGTACGTCCTCAGACGGACTAGCAGGATCTATGCCCGGCCAGGCTGTCCTCATACGGTCATTGCATGATCGAGCTTGACCGGGACGCCATGACGCCGATGTACGTGCAGCTCGCCAACGTGCTGCGCGACCGCATCCGGCGCGGTGAGATCCCGGTCGGCCGGCGCCTGCCATCCCAGTCCGAGCTGGAGGCCGAGACTGGGGGCGTGGTGTCGAGGCGGACCATCAAGAGCGCGCTGGAGCTGCTGGCCGCGGAGGGTCTGGTGCAGGGCGTACAGGGCAAGGGCGTTTTCGTGATCGCCCTGCCGCCATCCCAGGCATGACGAAACGTCCTCTGCGTAGCGCCGAGCTGGGAGGCGAGTGCGGCACCCACGCGCGAAGCTAGTGTGACGCGCCGGAAATGGCGAGTCTAAGTCTGTAGACTATTTCTATGTCGCATCGGGGTCCGCGTGCTGTCGAGGTCGTATTGTCCGACGAGGA
>NZ_JBSFJX010000051.1:0-55617 GCF_053598275.1 Streptomyces sp. NPDC001156
CGTGAGCTGGGCGGCGTGCAGGTGGTGCCGGTTGCGCGCGAGCCGCTTCCCGCCGCGCACCACCCGGACGCGGCCCACCGCGCGGTCGGCCTGCTCGGCACCCAGCCGGTCGTGAAGAACGGTACGGGCGGGCACTGACATTTAGTGCCCGCCATACGACGTGTGCGCGCTACAACACCACGAGCCAGAACATGCTCCCGCACGCCCACACACGCTCCTGCACATCCGAAAACGACGGGTTCCCCACCCCCTGACCCGGTTCAGCTCACGCCCTGCGGGCGGAACTGGATGCTGATCCGGGGGCCCGTAGCCCGGGTGCTCTTCGGGATTGCGTGCTCCCACGTCCGCTGGCAGGAGCCACCCATCACGATCAGATCGCCGTGCCCGAGCGGTCGCCTGATCGTCTCGCCGCCGCCGCGCGGCCTCAGCGCCAGATCGCGGGGCGCGCCCACGGACAGGATGGCGACCATGGTGTCCTCGCGCGCGCCGCGCCCGATCCGGTCACCGTGCCAGGCCACGCTGTCGCGTCCGTCGCGGTAGTAGCAGAGCCCGGCCGTGACGAAGGGTTCCCCAAGCTCGGCCGCGTAGTGCGCGGAGAGGCCGGTGCGCGCCTCTTCGAGGACGGGATGCGGCAGTGGCTCACCCGCGCGGTAGTAAGAGAGCAGCCGCGGCACGTCCACCATCTGCTCGTACATGTGGCGCTGCTCGGCGTGCCAGGGCACGGTGGAGACCAGTTCCTCGAACAGTGCGTCCGCACCGCCGAGCCAGCCCGGAAGCAGATCGATCCACGCACCGGCTCCGAGCGTGGTCCGCCGCGCCCCGTCCAGCGGCCCGAGCCGGATGTCCTCGGTCTGGTCGAACAGGGAGCCCTGGAGATGCGTGGCCATAGAAGGCAGCGTACTCCCTGATTCGAAAATCTGTTCTGTTTACCTTGGGGCCCCTCTTGAGGTCCGGGCGTTGTAGATGTGACCGTTCACGCTAGTTGGCGAGAAGATCACTTGAAGCGGTCACTGGCTGGCAACCTGGTCGACGCAGGCCGACGGCCCGGCCGTGGCGATCACCGGATGTGCTGGTGGTGCCATCGCCGGGACCAGTGTGTGCCCATCAGCAGGAGGTTGGCCACGAACACCACCGCGCCGATGATCAGGAGGTAGAACAGTCCCTTCATCAGTACGCCGACGAATCCCAAGGCGACCGCCGCGAGAATCAGCAACAGGAAGAGCGCCAACATGGATAGCCACTTCCTTCCTACAGGTAGACCGCTTCAACGGCGCCGATCTTGTAGGTCTGGGGCTCGATCACGTCGCAGCTGCGCCACTCACGGATATCGGCTGAATGGATCATGCCTCGCTCCTTGCAGCCGGCAGAGAACGCCGCGTATCCCACAGTACTCCGGGAGTTTGGCCTGGTCTTTTTCGGCTACGAGTACAGCATCGACGTGGAAGGCCACCGGTTCGCGCCCCTGCATGGCGGGTGCAGTGCTGGCGGCTGGCAACTGAAAGCCATCGGGCACCCCAACTCCTGAGGCCGCTGTCCTGTGCGGGTGGAACAACCGCCGTGATCAGCTTCGGCCCCGTCGGCGACATCCTGGCCACCCTCGATCAGTACCTCATTCGGAGATGACTCCCACCAATCGCTGCCACGGGTCACCCTCGCCCGCACCGAACTTCCAGTCGTCGATCCAGTGGGCCACGCTCGGGGACGGTGCCTAGGGCGTGCCGGGAAGCCGGATCGTCACGAGGAGACCGCCGGCGGGGCGGGGGACGAGGTCGAGGGTCCCGTCGTGGGCGCGGACGATGCTGTGCACGATGGCCAGACCAAGGCCGACGCCCGCGTGCTCGTCGGTGCGTACGCGTTCCGTCCCGCGCTGGAAGGGTTCGATGAGAGTCGGTACCAGTTCCGGTGGGAGCCGACGGCCCGTGTTCGCGACCCGTAGCACGCTCGTGTCGCCGTGCGCCTCGGTGTGGACCGTCACGGTGCCGCCGGCGGGGAGGTTGTGGACGACGGCGTTCTGGACGAGGTTCGTCACCATGCGCAGCAGGAGCTCCGCGGAGCCGCTGGTCCGTGTCGCTCCGCCGGTGACGTCGAGCGTGATCCCGCGCTGTTCGGCGAGGTGGAGCAGGGTTTCGGCGGCCTCTTCGGCGACGAGGGAGAGGTCGACGCTCTCCCGCACGAAGGTCCCGCGGTCGCTGCGGCTGAGCAGCAGGAGTGCCTCGGTGAGGTCGATCGCGCGCGTATTGACAGCCTGCAGGCGTTCGATGAGTTCGCCCCGGTCGCGCGTGGGGTCCTTGCGGGCGACATCGAGGAGCGTCTGCGAGATGGCCAGCGGGGTGCGCAGTTCGTGGGAGGCGTTCGCGGCGAACCTCTGCTGCTCGGCCACGTGGGATTCGAGTTGTTCGAGCATCGAGTCGAACGCGTCGGAGAGTTCGCGGAATTCGTCCTGGCGGCCCTTCATGCGGATCCGGTGGGACAGCGATCCGTTCCCGGCCATCCGTGCCGCATCCCTGATCTGCGTGAGCGGTGCGAGCATCCGGCCGGCGAGGATCCATCCCCCGACGAGGCCGAACACGAGCAGGAAGAGCATCGCCACGGCCGCGGCGGGGGCGAAGGTGTGCACAAGGAGGTAGCGGTTGGGCGAGATCCCGAGCAGGCCCCGGCTGTTATCGGGTACGTAGCGCAGCAGGAACATCCACACCACGGCCAGCAGGAGGGCGCTGGCGACGGCGAGGAACCCGGCGTAGCTGAGGGTGAGTTTCAGTCGGGCGCTGAGCCCTGGGCGTCTATGCATGCGTACGGCCGGGGCGGGTGGTGTCGGGGCCGGTGTCGATGCGGTAGCCGACTCCCGGCACCGTGGCGATGATCCATGGTTCGCCGAGTCGTTTGCGCAGTGCGGAGACGGTGATGCGGACGGCGTTGGTGAAGGGGTCGGCGTTCTCGTCCCAGGCTCGCCTCAGCAGCTCTTCGGCGCTGATGACCCCGCCTTCGGCGGCGACGAGGACTTCGAGCACGGCGAACTGTTTGCGGGTGAGCGCGACGTGGCGTCCGTCGCGGAAGACCTCCCGGCGGAAGGGGTCGAGCCGCAGGCCCGCGATCTCGCGGACCGGGGGCCGGGCGTATGCGCGTCTGCGGTCGAGCGCCCTCAGCCGCAGGACGAGCTCCCGCAGCTCGAACGGTTTGGTGAGGTAGTCGTCGGCGCCGAGTGCGAACCCGGAAGCCTTGTCGTCGATCCGGTCGGCGGCGGTGAGCATGAGAATCGGGATGCCGCTGCCGGAGGCGACGATGCGCCGGGCGACCTCGTCGCCGGAGGGGCCGGGGATGTCGCGGTCGAGGACCGCGAGGTCGTAGGAGTTGACGCTGAGCAGTTCCAGGGCGGAGTCGCCGTCGCCGGCGATGTCGGCGGCGATCGCCTCCAGACGCAGACCGTCACGGACGGCTTCGGCGAGGTAGGGCTCGTCCTCCACGATCAGTACGCGCATGTCCGAAGCCTAAGCAGCGCACCATATCGCCGACGTATGCAAGGACGTGTGCACACCGGACACGCGACTCAGCCTGCCGGTGCGGGCGCGGGCCGAGGCTGGTCCGACGGCGCTTCCGCCGCAGTGCGCCACCAGCGGCGCGACGCCAGCGCGGCCAGCACGGCGCCGGCGGCGTTGACCAGTACATCGTCCACGGAGGACACCCGGTCCAGTCGCAGGACGTACTGTGCGGTTTCGACCAGGACCGAGCAGCCCGCCCCGACCGCCAGGATCCGCGGCAGGGACGCCAGCGCCGCGCACCGCATCGGGGCGAAGAACCCCAGCGACGCGAAGACCAGCAGGTTGCCGACGATCCCGAGCGGCCCCATCGTGATCAGGTCCATCAGTGGTACCAGGCTCACCCGCTCGGGGACGACGCCGGCCCCGCCGCCCGGCATCATGGTCAACCACACGAACGGCACCGTCCCGTGGACCATGCCCACCTCGGCCAGCGACTTGCGCCACGCCCACACCGATGTGACGCCGACGGCACGCCGACGGCGCGCCAGAGCCCCCACCACCAGCGCGGACAACGGCAACGCGACCAACGTCATGAGCACCACACCGTTGAAGGTGTCGAAGCAGCCGTGCCACCGCCCGGCCATGCACATCGGAGCGGACATCATGAGTGGCCGCCGCACCACGAACACGGCGCCCGCCATAGCGAGGATCGCCAGGCTGAGGAGCACGATCCTGCGCGTGCGGCGGGGCGGTGCCGACAGGGATGCGTTCTGGTTCATGCCCCCATCGCAGACGAAGCGCCGTTGCGGTGGCGTATGCGATTTTCGATATGCCCGCGATATGCGCAATCCCCGGGATCAAGGAACTGGCGCAAACCGGCAGTGAGATGGTCCCGCCGCGCTTTCGCTTTACATGGGCATGACAGGCACGTAAAGGTTGCGGACCGGGCCCGACCAGCCCCGCGGCGCCCAACGGCGCCGTCTCTGCGGGCGGTTGGACCACCTGGCCGCCCCTGTTCGAAGGAAATCCGTGCGTAGACCCCACATACGCAGCCTGGCCGTCGCCGGCACCGTGACGACGGCGGCCACACTGCCGGCCGTGCCGGCGCTCGCCGGCACCGCGGCACCCGGTTTCTCTCCGGCCGCCGCGGCCAGGGCCGCCGCCTTCACCCACTCCTCCGCCACCGGTGTCACGCGGGGGACACTCTGACGACGGCCGAGGGCAGCGGCAGGAAGACGATCGGCGGCGTCACATACGACTCGCCGACCTACGACGGCTCACAGGTGACCGGTATCGGACGGGCCAAGGCCCTGGCCGTCTTCTACCGGGCGCTCACCCGGTACATGGTGTCCACGACGGACTTCCACGACGCGCGGGACGCGACGCTGAAGGCCGCCGCCGACATGTACGGCACGGGCAGCGTCGAGTACCGGACGGTCGACAAGGCGTGGGCGGCCGTCAATGTGACGCCCGCCGACGCCCCGGCCTCCGGCCGCTGACGGCCCGCCGGCGAAGGGCCCCGTCGAAACCGGCGGGGCCCCGGCCGTCAGTGGTCCTTCTGCGGGGTCACCTCGCTGGGCCGGACGACCACGAAACCCTCGCCCTCCAGCTTCAGCTGGACCGCCTCGCCCGAACCGCCGCGCAGCATCGACCCGATGGACTGCGACCGGTGCAGCGACGTGTGCAGCCGCGCCGTCCAGCCCACGACCGCGTCGGTGTCGACGTACACCGGCTGCTGCGGCGCGACGGGTATGACGAGCGGATTGCCGTCGCAGATCAGTCCCAGCCTGCCGTGTCCGGTGAACACACTGTTGAACAGACCGCCGCCGGTGATGCCCGCGCCCTTCACCGTCTGGATGCGGTACGACAGGGTCGCGTCGAAGCACAGCACATTGCGTCCGTTGACGGTGAACTCGTCGCCCGGCTCGATGTCCACGATGAAGCAGTTCTGCGCCTCGTGCGCGAACCATGCCTCGCCCTCGCCGCGCACCGACATCAGCGGCAGTCCCTCGCCGGTGACCGCCCGCTTCAGCATGCCGCCCACGCCCTGGCCCTTGCGTTCGAACTGCAGGTTCCCGCGGTAGGCGACCATCGCCCCCTGCCGGGCGAGCATCTCGCCGCTCACGACGTACCGGATGGCCTTGGCGTTCTGCACGGACATGCCGGGCGCGACGGCCGGCTGCACCATATGGTCACTGGAAAAGAGATCACCCTTCATGGGCGCATCCTGGCCCGGAGGATCTCCCTCCGCCAAGATCACCGATGTCCCGGTACAGCAACAACTCGCCCCGGCCCGGGTGCCGTCCGGCACCTCGCCGCGGCCCACGGCGGCCTCCGCGCCCGGTGCCGGCCCTTCCTCACCCGGTGGTCGGCCGCCACGGCGGCGCCGGGGGAGGCTCCGGGACTCCGAGTGGTGTCCGGACCGGTGTTCCACCCCGAAGAGGGGAACGATGTCCCGGGAGTCTCTAGGCGGAGGACGGGAACGCATGACGGTGCTCGGTGTCGACATCGGTACCTCCAGCAGCAAGGGAGTGCTGGCCGGCGCGGACGGGGCGGTGCTCGGCACCGCGGTGCGCCCGCACGCGGTCGGCCGTCCGAGGCCCGGCCATGTCGAGATGGACGCGCGGGTCTGGTGGGACGAATTCGTCTCGCTGGCCCGAGAGCTGATCACCACCGTCGACGCGGTCGGCGTCAGCGGTATGGGCCCGTGCGTCGCCCTGGCCGACGAGGCCGACACACCGCTGCATCCGGCCGTCCTCTACGGCGTGGACACCCGTGCCACCGCCCAGATCGCCCGGCTCGACGCGGAGCTGGGCCGCGACGCCGTCCTCGGGCGGTGCGGCTCACTGCTGTCCACCCAGGCGGTCGGACCCAAGATCCTCTGGCTGGCCGAGCACTGCCCCGACGTCGCCGCCCGCGCCCGGCGGCTCTATATGCCGAGCTCCTATCTGGTGCGGCGGCTCACCGGAGCGTACGTGCTCGACCACCACTCGGCCAGCCAGTCCGTGCCGCTGTACGACTCCCTCGCCCTGGAGTGGTACCGCCCCTGGGCCCGGCGGATCGCACCGGACATCGAACTGCCGCCGCTGCGCTGGCCCGGGGAGGTCGCCGGCCACGTCACCGCCGAGGCGGCCGCCCGCACCGGGCTGCCCGCTGGCGTCCCGGTCGTCACGGGCACCATCGACGCCTGGGCGGAGGCGCTCAGCGTGGGCGCCCAACGCACCGGCGACCTGATGCTCATGTACGGCAGCACCATGTTCCTGATCAATACGGTGTCGGAACGCCTTCTGGTGCCCCAACTGTGGAGCACGGTCGGCGCGTTGCCGGGGACGCGCAGTCTCGCGGGCGGCATGGCGACCTCCGGGGTGATCACCGACTGGCTGCGGGACCTGCTCGGTGCCCCCGGCCATGACGCGCTCCTCGCGGAGGCCGAGGCGTCCGGCCCCGGTGCGAAGGGCCTGCTGATGCTGCCCTACTTCGCGGGAGAGCGGACCCCGGTGGCGGACCCCGACGCGCGCGGAGTGATCGCCGGACTGACCGTGGAGCACACCCGCGGCGACCTCTACCGCGCGGCCCTGGAGGCCACCGCCTACGGCGTACGCCACAACGTCGACGCGATGCGTGCGGCCGGCGCCGACATCCGCCGGGTCGTCGCCGTCGGCGGAGGCACCCGGGGCGGGCTGTGGACCCGTATCGTCTCCGACGTCAGCGGGCTGGAACAGGAGATCAGGACCGTGACCCTCGGCGCGAGCTACGGCGCCGCGTTCCTGGCCGCGAGCGCCCTCGGCGACACGGACATCGACAGCTGGAACCCGGTGCGCGAGCGCGTCAGGCCCGACACCGGCAGGCAGCCCCGCTACGACGACCTGTACGACCTGTATCTGAGGCTGTACCCGGCGACCCGCGATATCGCCCACGCCCTCTCCCGCCACCAGCGCGCCACCGCGGACGCCCCGACCGGGTGAGGGCGCGGGACACTGCGGTCAGCCCTTGATCTCGGTCCAGGCCTGCACCCACTTGGCATAGGGCACGCATTTGACGTCCTTACGGCCGTCGAGGCACTGCTCGATGGGCGTCGTCCAGAACGCGATGTCCTTCCAGTAGTTCTCGTCGGTGGCGTGGAAGGTGTCGCAGAACGCGGGGTCGCTGGTCACGTCGCAGGACTTGATGTTGGCGGGCGCCTCGCCGTAGTACTCGGCGACCTCGGCGTTGACCTTCGGCGAGATGATCCAGTTCATCCATTTGTAGGCGCAGTTGGGATGCTTGGCCTTGGCTGAGAGCATCCAGGTGTCGGACCAGCCGGTGGCGCCTTCCTGCGGCAGGACCGCCTGCACCTTGGCGCCCTCGCTCTGGGCGAGGTTCGCGATGACCTGCCAGGTGGTGCCGATCACCGAGTCGCCGCTCTTGAAGGAGGAGATCTCCTTGAGGTAGTCGCTCCAATACTCGCCGACATCGGCCCGCTGCTTCTTCAGCACGGCGACGGCCGCGTCGAACTGGTCCTGGTCGAGCGCATAGGGATTCTCGATGTCCAGCCCCGGCTTGGTCTCCCGCAGATACAGCGCCGCGTCGGCGATGTAGATGGGGGAGTCGTAGGCCGTGACATGGCCCTTGTACCGGGAGGCGTTGTCGAAGACAGCGGACCACGAGATGGGCGCGGGCGAGACCTCCTTCGTGTTGTACATCAGCAGGTTCGCGCCACGGCCGTGCGGAATGCCGTAGGCGGTGCCGTCGACGGAGTTCCAGCTCTGGTTCTTCAGCCCGAAGAAGACGTCCTCGTAGTTGGGCACCAGATCCGTGTTCACCGGCGCCGCCTGGCCGGACGCGATCAGCCTGAGGGAGGCGTCACCCGAGGCCGAGACCGAGTCGTAGGCGCCGGTCTTCATCAGTTTGACCATCTCGTCCGAGCTGGCGGCCACCTTGTTGTGGACCTGGCACCCCGTCTGCTTCTCGAAGGGGGTGACCCAGTCGGCCTTCGGGTCCGAGGATCCGTCCTCCACGTATCCCGCCCAGGAGATCAGGTTCAACTGCCCCTCGGTACGGCCGAGCTTCGACTGGGCCTTCAGATCCGGCGGATTGAAGCCCGACGAGGAGGGCGCGCTCGAGTCGGCGAACATCCCGCAGGCGTTGACGAGCAGCAGAGCACAGCCGACGGCCGCCGTTTTGAGGGATCTGTTCGGGCGCATAGGGAATCTCCGCGGTGTGGGGAAGTGGGAGGAAAAGGGGGTGAAGTTGTGACGGCGGGTGACGGCGGTTGTGCGGGACGTGCAGGATGCGGCGCGGGTGCAGGGCGCGACGTACGGCCGCGAACGGCACCCGGCGTCGGGACGGCGTGTTGACCGGAGCCCTCCGGACGCCTTGGATCTCGGCGGCGCGCTCGGGCAACGCTCCAGGTCGGCGGGTGGGCCACGGCTCACCCGGGGGTCCGCCCGAGGGGACAGGGTGGGGACTTCGGGCGGACGATGTGGCCATCACCCTACGAACAGCCGACAGAAGGATCAACTTCGTTCTGTGGAAGGACAGTTGACGGAGAGTCAAGATGCGGTGAAGTGAACCGGACGTATAGCGTCGCCGCCATGTCCCACTCCCCGCAGCAGCCCGGATCGTCGCCCTGTCTCCTCCCGTATCCCCTGCCGGCCGCCGCGGGTGCAGCCGTGAGAGACGGCGGCCGCCTTGCCGCGGCGGCGACGGCGATGTTCGACCCGGCCACGGAGGCGGGTGTGGCGGCCCGGGTGCGCCGGACCCTGGAGGCCGTCTTCGACACCGTCGCCGACACCCGGGAGGTCACCACGGCGCTACTGACCCGGGTCTCCGCCCCGGGCCGCCGCCCTATGAGCGCCGACCTCGCGGCGCTGCGCCCCGGACTCCATCTCCACCTGGCCCGGCAGGAGCTCGTCTCCGGTGTCGGGTTCGTCGTGGCTCCGGGGCTGCTCGCCGATGTGCCGGCCTGGCTGGAGTGGTGGCAGACCGGTTCCGACGGCGCCGTACGGCCGCTGCTGCTCGACCTCGATCCTCGGCAGTCCGCGTACTCCGACTACACGCACTGGGACTGGTTCGCACTGCCCCGCGACACGGGCCGTCGCGCGGTCGCCGGACCCTACGTGGACTACCTCTGCTCCGACGAGTACAGCCTCACCTTGTCGGCGCCGGTGCACGTCGAGGGCCGGTTCGCCGGGGTCGCCGCGGCGGACGTGTATCTGCGCCACTTCGAGGCGGCCGTCATGCCGCTGCTCCAGGGGCTGCCCAGACCGGCCCACCTGGTCAACGCCCGCGGCCGGGTGGCCGCCTCGGCCGACCCCGCCCATCTGGCGGGTTCACTCACCAAGGGCCCGGACTTCGGCGCGCTGCTCGCCGGGGCGCGGCCGGGCCGCCACGCCGGGCTGCGGTTGGTCCCCTGCGACGACATCCCGCTGGTCCTCGTCGTGGCGGAGGACTGACCGGGGCGTTCCCGGCGCATCGCGCCGCACCGCGTCCACGGGTCTTGTGAGTCGGTCATGGAATTTCCCCGGGTGAATGCCCCGGCGCGCCGCTGCCCGCGTTGTCGACATACTCACACCGCCTGCCGGAATTCCGCCGGCTCGAGCAGGCGCGGCAGAAGAAGGACCGCACACCGACCGGCCGAGGGCGGCACCGACCCCGGCACATCGATCATCGGCGCCCGGGTCCGCGGGGCAGCCCGGCTTCCAGGACCCCGGGCTGATCGGTGATAGTGAACCCTGAATCGAAAGGTGTACCAGGCAGCTACGAGACAGTCAGGAAGTCCGTGGACACGAGTGAGAGTACGACCGGCAGCGGAACGGCATCGGAGAGCGAGGCTCCGGACGGAGACCGATCCGGCAGAGCGGGCTGGCGCCGCTGGGCGATGGACACCCGGCCGCTGCGCCGCCCCGCCTTCCGCCGCCTATGGTCCTCGACGATCGTCACCGCGGTAGGCAGCCAGCTCACCGCGGTCGCCGTACCCAAGCAGATCTACGACATCACGGACTCCTCCGCCTGGGTCGGCTACGCGAGCCTCGCCGGCCTTCTCCCGCTCGCCGTCTTCGCCCTGTGGGGCGGTGCGATCGCCGACCGGATGGACCGCCGCAAGCTGCTGCTGCTCACCAACGCAGGCCTGGCCGTGACGTCCGTGCTCTTCTGGGTCCAGGCCCTCGTCGGCCTCGACTCGGTCCTCGTCCTGATCGTGCTGCTCTCCCTCCAGCAGGCCTTCTTCGGCCTGAACTCCCCGGCCCGAAGTGCCTCCATCGCCCGCCTGGTACCGCCGGAGGAACTTCCCGCGGCGAACGCGCTCGGCTCCACCGTCATGCAGACCGGCCTGGTGGCGGGCCCCCTCCTCGCCGGCACCCTCATCCCCGTCATCGGCCTGTCCGCGCTCTATCTGATCGACGCCCTGGCCCTGTGTGTGACGGTATGGGCGGTCTTCCGGCTCCCCGCCCTGCCGCCGACGGCGGCGGCAGTGGGCCGGGCGGGCTGGCAGGCGATAGCCGAGGGCTTCCGCTACATCGCGCTGCACAAGGTCCTGCTGCTGTCCTTCGTCGCCGACATCATCGCCATGGTGTTCGGCATGCCCCGCGCGCTCTTCCCGCAACTCGCCGCCCAGACCTACGCGTCCTACGGGGAAGGGCTCGCGCTCGGGCTGCTCTTCGCGGCGATCCCGATCGGCGCGGTGCTCGGCGGGCTGCTGTCCGGGACGTTCTCGCGCGCCCGGCGCCACGGCCTGATGGTGATCGCGGCGGTCATCGCCTGGGGCGCGGCCATCACCGGTCTCGGACTGACCACCAGCCTGTGGGTGGCGGTGGCCTTCCTGGCGGCCGCGGGCGTCGCCGACATGGTGTCCATGGTCTTCCGCGGCGCGATCCTGCTGTCCGCCGCGACCGACGAGATGCGCGGCAGGATGCAGGGCGTCTTCACGGTGGTGGTCGCGGGCGGTCCGCGCCTCGCGGACGTGCTGCACGGCACGGCCGGCTCGGCCCTCGGCACACGCACGGCGATCGCGGGCGGTGGACTCCTGGTCATCGCGGCCACCCTGGTCCTGGCCATGGTCACCCCGGCCCTGCGCGAGTACCGGATCTGACCACCGCACCCCACGGCTCCCCGGAACATGCGCCCACCTGCGCCCGATTACCGGTCCCGAGGCAATCCCGATTCTTTGTGGAATTCTCCGGGGAGCCATTCCAATTCAACGGGGGTATGGTCATGGCATGAATACGGCGAGCTATATGATACTGGCTGTATCGCAGGAACAACTCAACGTGTTCTACGCCTTTATCGGTGGCATGGTGGTCGCGGGGGCGCTGATCTGGGCCGTACAGCTGGGTATGCGGGTACGAGACCGGGAACCGGCACCGCCGACGCTGGAGGAGCAGCCCCATCTGCCCGACGGCGGAGCGGTTCACGAGGAAAGGGAAGTGCGGGAGCCCGAAGAGATGCCGCACGCCACTCAGGAGAGCGAACGGCTCATGCCGTACCAGCTCCACCACGCGGCGTCCAAACGCTGCGACGACCAGCATCGCAAGCGCTGGCTCCCCGGCTCCAGCGGCGCCTTCGGCAGCGGCGGCCCCGGCCACGTGTGAACCGCCGGCCGCCGAGTGAACGGACGTCTGCGTCCGGGCCCGAGCCCCTCACGGCAGATCCGCTGCCGAGTCCTCAGGGGCGAGGCCCGGGCGCAGACGCAGCCATGACGGCTGTCTGAGCAGACCCGCCCGCGTACGCGTGCTGTAGCGCACTTCGCCGACCAGCCTCGGCAGGACCCAGCGGACCCCCGGCACCCGGGGGTCGCGGTCGAAAGGGCACACACGCGCTTCCACGATCCTCAGCAGCCGGGCGAGTTCGGCCCGGTCGGCCTCCGTCCACCCCGTGCCCACCCGGCCCACATAGCGCAGCAGGCCCGTCGCGTCCCGCTGACCCACCAGGAGCGCCCCGGGCAGCCCCGACAGTCTCCCCTGCCCGGGCAGCCAGCCGCCCACGATCACATCCACGGCCTCGACATTCCGGATCTTGATCCAGGAGCGGGAGCGCAGCCCCCGCTCATAGACCGAGTCGAGTCTCTTGCACACCAGCCCCTCCAGGCCGTTGTCCCGGATCGCCGCCATGGCTTGCGCGCCGTGTCCGACGAGGGCGCCCGGCGTCGACCAGTGCGGCCCGGTCAGGGCGAGCGCCTCCAACTCGGAACGCCGGCGGGCGTACGGCAGCGTGGTGAGGTCGTGCCGCAGGAACATCACGTCGAACAGCACGAGGTGCACGGGCGTCCGAGCGGCACGGCGCGCCGCGAGCGCGGGGGAGTGGGCGAGCCCCATCCGGGACTGCAGCCGCTGGAAGTCGCAGCGCCCCTGCTCGTCCAGCGCCACCACCTCCCCGTCCAGTACGGCGGGTGTGGTCCCGAGGGCCTCGCCCAGTGGACGCAGTTCAGGGTAGGCGCCGGTGATGATCTCGTCCGACCGGGCGCGCAGTTCCACGCTGCCGTCGCCGGGGAGATAGACCACCGCCCGCTGGCCGTCCTGTTTGGTCTCGTACGCCCACTCCGCGTCCTGCTGGGCGGGCGGCAGGGTGCCGGGGGTGGCGAGCATCGGCGCGATCAGCGGCAGTCTCACGGGTCAGTTGTGGACGGAGCCGCACGCACTCACGCGTCCCGGCCGGTCGATTTCCCCTGAACGGCGCCCGTGCTCCCACCAGCGGCCGGTGCCCGTCAGGGGCCCCGACGCCCGTACGGCTCCCGCGTGATCGGTACCGCGCGGCCCGTCACACCGATGCGGCCAGCGCGATCAGCTCCTGCAGCCGCAGTCCGCGCCGAGCGTCCAGCTCGCCGGGCACCCCGGTGCGCATGGCGGTGGCGAACTCACGGCGCAGCACCGGCCAGGCCTCCTCGTAGTCGAGTCCGGCCGTGTCGTACACCAGAGGGGGCTGCGGCCCGAACAGCTCGATGCGGGTCCCGCCGTGCGGGACGTCCACCGAGCCGGACAGCGAGCACTGGCTGACCGCGCCGCCCTCGTGCTCGCAGGTCAGCTCGATCCAGCGGCGGGGATCGCCCACGCCCCGAATGTGTGCGATGGGACCGATCGCGGCGTCCAGCAGGTCGAGCAGATGCGGACCCACGTCGAGCAGAGCCCCGTGCTCCAGGCGCCACGGGGTCGCGAAGTCGCCGCCCAGAAAGGCGCCGCTCAGCCCGCTGGAACGCGCACCGGCGACCTGCAGGCCCCGCGCCGCGGCGAGGAACTCCCGGGCGGACGGGTGGTAGCGATTGGACAGGACGAGCTGCGAGACGACGCCCGCTTCCTCGATCGCGTCGGCCAGGTGCCGCGCCGACCGCAGATCCTCTCCGAGTGGCTTCTCGAGCAGCAGTGCCTTGCCCGCCTTGGCGGCTCGGCCCGCCAGTTCCGCCTGCACGGCGGGCGGAACCGAGAAGGCCACCGCCTCGCATGCGTCGAGGAGTTCCTCGAACCGGGTGGCGACGGCCGCCCCGTAGGGGGCCGCGGTCTCGCGGGCCGCCTCCTCGCGGCGCGCCCACACGGCGGTGAGCCGGGTCTCCGGCCCTGCCGCGAGCACGCGTGCGTGCACGGCGCGCGCCCAGGGTCCTGCCCCCACCAGTCCGACCCGCACCGGCTCACCGGTCCACGCATGCAGCGAGATGTCCGTCATGGAGGGAATTCCATCACGACTGCGAGGCCTTGAACATATGCGCATTCCCGCCCGGAACAACGTCCCACGCCATCAAGGAACTTGACCGAACAAAGGTGCCCGTGCGACGGGGCGGCGGCCTAGGCTGGCCGCTGTTGATCATCCCCGGCCACAGGAGTCACCGTGACGCCCCCCCGACGCAAGACCGTCAGACGCACCACCGTTCTTCCCCGGCAGGCCGTCGCCACAGCGGTCCCCGTCGCCCTCGCCGCGCTGATCGCGGCCGGAGGCCCGGCGGTCGCCGGCACCGCGGGCGCGTCCGGAGCGGGTGACCCGTACTTTCCGTTCGAGGGCAACGGCGGCTACGACGTACGCCACTACGACCTGACCCTCGGCTATGACACCGGTACCGGCCACCTCGACGGCAAGGCGGTGCTGCGGGCCCGCGCCACCCAGCGCCTCACCCGCTTCGACCTCGACCTCAAGGGACTCAAGGTCACCGGCGTGAGCGTCGACCACGTCAAGGCGTCGTTCCGCCGGAACGGGCAGGAACTCGTCATCACCCCCCGGCACGCGCTCCGCGCCGGCCAGGACTTCCGTGTCGGGGTCGACTACCGGGGCAAGCCCAAGCCGGTCACCGACCCCGACGGTTCGCTGGACGGCTGGATCCCCACCGACGACGGCGCGTTCGTGGCGAACGAGCCGCAGGGCGCCATGACCTGGTTCCCCGCCAACAGCCACCCCCTGGACAAGGCGTCGTACGACATCACCGTCACGGTGCCCAAGGGCCGCACCGCCGTCTCCAACGGTGTCCTCCTCAGCCGGCGGACCGTCGGCGGCCACACCATCTTCCACTGGCGTCAGGCCGAACCGATGGCCGCCTACCTGGCCACGGCGACGGTCGGGAAGTTCGACGTCCAGCAGTACACCACCCGCGACGGCATCAAGGTGTACAACGCCGTGGACCCGCGTGAGGCATCCGTCGCGGCTCCGGTCCTCAAGAAGCTGCCGTCCGTCCTCGCCTGGGAGAGCAAGGTCTTCGGCCCGTACCCCTTCCGCGCGGCCGGAGCCATCGTCGACAAGGCCCCGAAGGTCGGTTACGCGCTGGAGACCCAGACCCGCCCTGTCTACGACAGGGCACCCGATCTGAGCACCCTCGTCCACGAGAACGCCCACCAGTGGTTCGGGGACTCCGTCACCCTCACCCGCTGGCAGGACATCTGGCTCAACGAGGGCTTCGCGACCTACGCCGAGTGGCTCTACAGCGAGCAGCACGGCGGCAAGAGCGCCCAGCAGACCTTCGACGCCCTGTACGCCCGTCCGGCGAGCGACGGCCTGTGGGCCTTCCCGCCCGCGAACCCGGGCAGCGGGGCCCACATCTTCGACACGCCCGTCTACGCCCGCGGCGCCATGGCCCTGCACAAGCTCCGCACGGCCGTCGGCGATGCGATCTTCTTCCGCATCCTCCGTACCTGGGCGGCCGACCACCAGGGCGGGCACGGGACGACGGCCCAGTTCGTCCGGCTGTCCGAGCGGCTGTCCGGTCAGGACCTGGACGCGCTGTTCCACACCTGGATCGGCATGACGGGCAAGCCGTCCGCGCCGTGAGCTACGGCCGCCGGAAGATCGTGACGGAATGACCGACGTCGTCGATCGCCCTGCTCGTGCGGATCAGCTCTGCGAGCCTGCCCTCGGCCTTGGCGATCGACGTGTCGGACACGGCCAGCAGCCCGTGCACCCGGCTCGGGGGCACCTTGAGCGGGTTGCGCCCGTGGATTCCGTACCAGGACGGCACACCGCTGCCCTTGTAGACGAGCCAGACGTCCCTCTCGTCCGGATAGCGCTCGCGCAGCCGGTCGGCCAGCCGGCCCAGGTCCTGTCCCCAGTCGACGTTGGAATCGTGCAGCCGCAGGTGCGTCTTCGCGGGACCGCCGAACGCCTCGTTGGAGTACGGCAGATAGTACGGATACGTGCGCAGCGAACTGACCGCGACGAACAGGATCAGCACCGCCGTCACGGTGTACGACCATCGCCGCCGCAGGGCGAGCACACAGGCGGCGGCGATGGCGAGGAACACCGGTACGAAGATGGCGTAGCGCACGCCGAGATCGCGTGACCCCTGCATGGCCGCGGCCAGCAGCACCGCCGGGGGCAGCAGCACATAGGGGACGGCGGCGCGCAGTCGCGGCACCGCCACCAGTGCCAGGGCGCCGCAGAGCCACAGCGCCGACATCCCGAGCGGCGTCTTCACCAGCAGCGCGGCCGGAAGGTAGTACCACAGGGAGCCGGTGTAGAGCCGGCCGAAGAGATAGCCGTGCCACGTCGCACTCTCGAAGCCGAACTGGATGCGCATCCCGTCGCGGTACGCGTCGGGGAAGGGCAGCCAGTCGATCAGCAGGGCACGCAGTCCGTGCACGGGGGGCACGTTCGCGGGTGTGCTCCACCGCAGCCGGGGATCGACCGCGAGATAGGCCGCCCATACGACGCCGACCAGGACGGCCGCGACCCCGGCAGCCGCCAACAGGGCGTGCGCCGCGCGACGCGAGCGAGGTGCTGCGCTTGCCTTCGCATGCCAGGAGGACCACGCGGCCAGCGCCAACAGGACGGGCACCGCGGGCAGCGTGCTCATCTTCGTGGCCACGGCCGCACCCGAGGCCAGCCCGGCGAGCGGCAGGTACGGCAGCGGCCGCCGTCGGGCCCGCCACATCAGCCAGGCCGCCATCACCGTGAACCCTGCCGCCGGGACGTCAAGGGTGGCCAAGGAACCGTTCGTGATCAGGTCGGGCGAGAACGTGTACAGGGCGAGCGCCGCGAGCCCGCCCACGGCGCCGATCAGGTCCCGCGCGAAGGCGAAGACGACCAGTCCGAACAGCAGCGTCATGACCATCACCGGCAGCCGCGCCCAGAACATCACCCGCCATGGGTCGTTGCCCGACTCGTACAGCAGTCTCCTCCCCAACCGGCCCTGGTCACCCCGGAATCCGGGTTCGAGACGCGGGTGCGCGAGCACCGTGCCGGTCGCGATGATCAGCTTGCCGAGCGGCGGATGCTCGGGGTTGAACCGCAGGCTGTGCTCGCGGACGTAGACGACCGCCGTGCCCACGTACACAGGTTCGTCGATGGTGGGGGTCTGCTGCACGGCGGTGGTGACCATCGCGAACGCCATCTGCGCCAGCAGGGCGAGGACCGCCGCCATGAGCAGCGGCCGCCGGTGCCGGCGCAGTCGTGCCCAGTGGCGGGCGCCGTTCCGCTCCGGCGAGGATCGACCGGGTGCGGGGAAGCCGGCGGGTGCCGAAGGTCCGTCGTCGCCGGGGGTGAGGAGCGACTGCTGCTCGTATCTCATCGTCCGCGCTCCCCGGTGTCCGTCCCGCCCGCGCCCCCGGCGCCCACGAATGCTGCCATGTCATGTGCTACGTCGGCACGGCGGGAACTTGCTCAACGGCGGGCGTGCCGGAATGCCCGCGGCGGCCTCGGGGTCGTTACGCGGGTTCCACCGGAACGGACAGCGCGGGCCGGCTGCGGGAGACGACGCGCGTTCCACAGGCGTCGACGAGGCGTACCTGGAGCGAGCCGCATCCGCAGCGGGTCCAGATCGTGCTCCCCGCGGCCGTGGTGTGCCGGGACACCACCTGGAACGGTTCGGCGAGGTCAGGCCATCCGCAGTACGGGCAGGCCGGTGCGGGCGCACAAGTCATCGCAGTCTCCCTTCTGCTGTCTGGGCGGAACTGTTCTGCCATCGGCGCGGAACCGTGCCGATGCCACCAGCGTGTGCGCACACCGCCGTTCATGTCCACGTTGACTTGCTCGACCGAACCGTGAAGCGTGGACTTCATGATTGATCTGCGCCGACTGCATGTCCTTCGGGCCGTCGCACACTACGGCACCGTGACCGCCGCCGCGCGCGCCCTGCACTTCACAACGTCCGCCGCCTCCCAGCAGATCCGCCAGCTGGCCCGTGAGCTCGGCGTCGATCTGCTGGAGCCGCACGGCCGCGGCGTACGGCTGACACCCGCCGCCCGCGGACTGCTGGAGCACGCCGACGCCATCGAGACCCGCTGGCAGCAGGCCGAACACGACCTGCGCGCGCAGGAGGGCGATGTGGCCGGTCCACTGCGGGTGAGCGGCTTTCCCGTGGCCGTCTCGGTGCTCCTCGCGCCTATGGCGGCACACCTGGGGGCACGTCATCCGCGGCTGTCCGTGTACATCCGGGAGGCGGGCGTGCCGGAGAGCTTCGATCTCCTCTTCGAGGGCGAGACCGACCTCGCCGTCGTGGAGGTGACGCCGCGCAACCCGCCGCGCGGCGATGGCAGGTTCGACCAGCGGCCGCTCATGGACGACCCGTTCGACCTGGTCGTACCGGAAGGCCACGAACTGGCGGGCCGCGCGTGCGTCGACCTCGCGGAGGCCGCACTCGAACCCTGGATCGCGCCGGTACCGGACAGCCCCTGCCGACCGCATGTGCTCTCCGCGTGCGGCGCGGCCGGTTTCACGCCCGACATCGCCCACCACGCGCTCGACTGGGACGTGACGGCCCATCTCGTCGCCCATGGACTCGGCGTCGCCCTGATCCCGCGCCTGGCCGGGCTGCCCTCACACCTGCCCGTCACCCGTGTCCGCTGCACAGGTGACCCGCACCGCAAGCTCCTGACCTGCGTGCGCGCAGGAGGCAGCACCCGCCCGGCCGTCGCCGCGGCCCTCACGCAGTTGCGGGAGCTCGCGCCGACGACGGTCGGCGTACCTGCGGTGGCGCTCGGCGACGGGCGATGACCGGGGTACGGCTCTGCGATGGCAGACGGAGCCACGCGCTGCACCGCCGAACCCGTCGGGGTGTTGTCGAGCGCAGGTCTGACGGACCCAATTCCGGTTATCCAATGGGCAGTTGATGCTTCAGTCGCGGAATGCGACGTGCGTCCTCGAGTCGGCCATTTGGGTGTTCGTCCGCTTTCGTTTCAGGTCCGGCGTGTCGGATTTCTCGACCCGCCGCACCCGGGGACATGCCATCCGCTCAGGAAATGCGCATGACGAGCCAGATATGTTCCGCGGCCTTTCAGGGACGCGCGTACTCCTGCCGTACCACCACGGCGAGTTGGGCGAGAGCCTCTTCGGCGCCGGTGCGGTCGGACGCGTCGAGCACGGCCAGTGCGTCCGCGGCCGCCTCCCGGACGAGCCGGGGCACCTCGTCGAGTGCGGCCATCCGGTAGGCGATGGTGCGCCGGGCGGCCCGCTCCTCATGGGTCACCCCCGTTGGGCCGGTGCGGGGGAAGACCGCCGCCTCGTACGCGGCGACATGGAGGAGCACTCCGTGGGCGATCCCCTCGGCGTAGCCGCGCGATCCGGCCTCACGCCGCGCCGCCGCGAACTGCGCCAGTGCGCGCCGGCGCAAGGCGAGTGAGACGAGTGCGCCTGCCGCACCCGCGCCCACTGCGGTGACCAGGGCGATCCGGACGCCGCCGAAGAGCGCGCCGATCAGCGCCCCGCTCGCGGCGGTCAGACAGACCAGCCCGCTGACGAGCAGCAGGAGAGCACGAGCGGGCGTGGTCTGGGCCATGGCGTGCAGTGTGCCAGCCGTCGCTGTGAACAAGCGTCCGGACCCCCGTTCGGCGGGCACGCGGACGTGATGTGTGACACGTGTGTCGTGTCGCGCCTGGCGGCCGTCGGCGGATCGTTGCTGCGCAGGGCTTGATCGGTGATCAAGTCCGGGAAATCCGCTGGCCAGAGAGCCTTCCCCGCATTTGACACTTTGTTGCGTGCGCAGATAGGAATCATGCGCGGAAGTGGAGAGGTGGAGCGTGCGCGAGCCCAATGTGATCGGCGACTGGCAGGAATGCGAAGACGAGCATGCCGGCCTGTATGTCCGCGTCCACTCCCTGGAAAAGGCCGAGCCGCCGCGCGGACGCGACGATGCCGCCGAAGGGCTGATCTATTTCCGCTTCCGGGTGACCGTCGAAAACCGCACGGCGGAACACGTCGCACTGCATCTCGAAGACGGTCAACTGGACATTCGTACGGGCCCCGATGGGGAGAGCGCATTCATCGACTGGCGCAACTCGCAATTCATCGAGGGGTTCGACCTGTATCCACTGCGCCGTGCGACAGCCGTCCTGTACGCCGCCGCTCCCGAATGCTCCCTGAATCTTGTCGACATCCAGGTGCAGCTGAAGTCCGACGACGACTGGGCCGACCGGTATCTGTGGTCCGGTGATATGACGGCGCCGGACGGCCTGCCCGGCTCGGGTACCCGGACGGACGGCGCGTCCGAGGGCCTGGCCGGCCAGATCGCCACCTACCTGCACGAGCAGGCGGAGCGAGGGCAGAACTGAGCCGCCGGGCTCATAGGGCAGCCGCCGCGAGGTCCAGGCGACGCGCGGCGTGGACAGGTCTCACTCACGGTAGACGGTCAGCACGGCGCCGTTGATCTCGATGCGCTGCGGAGTGGGGCCCTCGCCGCGGCGCAGCATGGCGAGGCACTGCTCGAAGAGAGCGAGTTCTTCCTCGCTGAGTACCGCCGCTGCGAGGTCCAGCAGCTCGCCGATGGAGGCGTCCGTCAGGTCGGCGGGCAGCTCGCCGGAGAGCAGGACCACGGATTCTCCCGTCGGTCCCTTGACGATGGCGGTAGTGGGCCCGCCGTGTACGAAGAGCAAGGTTTCCCCCATAGGGCCTGGGAGTGCGGCTCAATGGGGCCCAGGCTGGAGGAGAGACTAGCGGCGGATCATGCGTGTTTGGGCCGAAGTGGCTTCTTTTAGCGCAAGCGGCCTGTGGTGCGTTGCGCGCTCTCCGTAGTGGTGGTGGCCGTCAGGGAGTGTCCGAACCGCGGTGCAGCAGCGACTCCACCAGCGCCGCGACATGTTTGCGGTCCTCCGCGGACAGCCGTTGCACACTCGCGATGAGCACATCCACTTCCGGGTCGCTCGAGGCGTCGAACACGGGTACGGACTCGGCCACGGGGGCGTAGAGGTGGATGCCGCAGGCCTCCGCGGCGGCATGGCGGATGGTGTCCAGCGGGAGCCCCAGGCCCTGGGCGAGCCCTTCGAGGGTGGCCGGCTGCGGCATGCGGGCCATGTGATCGGTCGTGGCCAGATGGTGGACCGTCGAGCGGGGGATGCCTCCGCGGCGGGCGACGTCGCCGTACGACCAGCGCTCGCTGTCCAGCCGGTCGCGGATGATCTGCTGCAGTGCGTTGGCCACCGATGGTCACTTCCTGCTCGCCGCCAGGCGGAACTTTTCCGGGTCGGATCATTCTAGGGGCCACTTGAGTGAGTTACGGAAGGTGTTCCCCTGAACCGCTTGCGTAACCCAAGCCACGGCCCCTAGTGTCCAATCTCGTTGGACAGCACGTCCGACAAAGTTGGACGCTACCGGGGGGACCTGACCGCGTCCAGCGGATACACCTCTCGAACCCCAAGGGGGAATCGATCATGATGGATCCTCGTGAGCTCGACGCCGAGTCCGCGGAGCTGCTGCCGGGCCGTGAGGCCCTCGGTCGCCTGAAGTTCAGCTTCCACAAGACCGTGAACGTGGAAAAGCACATCGCCAACGTGTGGGCCACCAACCAGTCGCAGGCGTTCAACGACCACTCCGCGTGGTCGGCGGCGGAGTCGAGTGCCAGCCAGACCATCAACATCCACCAGTGAGCCGGTGCCGTACGGACCGACGCCCCGGCACCGTGCGGCACCCGGTACCGCCGCGGCGACGCATCACCACACCTCCGCCCGCCGCGGCGGTACCACCACTGGGGTACCGATATCCGACGGAATATCACCAACCGTGTGCCGGACGGCGATCCCTGCCCGCCCGGCCCTATCCGGCATGTCAACGAATGCCTTCCGGAAAGGACACGCCATGAGCATGAGCGCCCATGAGCTGGACGCCGAGTCCGCGGAGCTGCTGCCGGGCCGTGAGGCCCTGGGGCGCCTGAAGTTCAGCTTCAACAAGAGCGTGGACGTGAAGAAGCACGTCGCCAACGTGTGGGCCACCAACCAGTCGCAGGCGTTCAACGACCACTCCTGCTGGTCGAGCGCCGAGTCCCACGCCACGCAGACCATCAACATCAGCCAGTAACCCCCGTACGTCGACCGTACGTTCCGCGGACCGCGCCAGGGGCAGGTGCGGTCCGCACCCGGGGGAGGAAGGGCGCACATGACGCTGCTGGGCGAGAACGCCGCGGCACTCTACGACACCGGCCCGGTGCCGGGTCCCGGAGGATTGCCGATGACCTACGGTCAGTTCGCCACGGGCGAAGTGACGGTCGTCGGCCTGCACGAGCCGGTCGTACCCCGGCTGAGCGCTGGGCTTCAACTGCACGGCGAGTACCAGGGGTCGGGGTTCACCGAGCCCAAGTACATCGCCCGTCGGGGGGACGGGCAGGTCGTTCAGTTGTCGCGACTGCTGTACCTGGTCGCGTCATCGATCGACGGCAGCCGCGACATCGAGACGATCGCCCACCGGGTCAGCGCGCGGTTCGGGCGCGAGGTCAGCGCGGAGAACATCCGCTATCTGGTCGAGAACAAGCTCGAACCGCTCGGTGTGACGGTCCCCGAGGGCCAGGACGACGATCAGGTCACCGCGCCCCGGTCGGACCTGCTCCTCGCGCTCAAGGGCCATCGGGTCATCTTCAACGAACGCCGGGTGGCGAAGATCGCCAAGGCGTTCGCCTGGCTGCACAACCCCCTGGTCGTGATGGTCGTCCTCGCCGGCATCGTCGTACTGGACGTCTGGCTGTTCGCCTTCTTCGGCGCGATCACACCCGTGCTCGAGGTGCTCGACCAGCCGGTCCTGCTGCTGGTCGTGTTCGTGCTGACCGTGGCATCCCTGGTGTTCCACGAGTTCGGCCACGCCTCGGCATGCCGCTACGGAGGCGGCCGGCCCGGCTGTATCGGTTGCGGACTCTTTCTCATCTGGCCCTCGATGTACACGGACGTCACCGACGTCTACCGCATCGGCAAGGGGGGCAGACTCCGCACCGACCTGGGCGGCATCTACTTCAACGTCGTCTTCATGCTGGCCATGGCCGGCGCCTACGCCGTCAGCGGTCAGCCGTTCTTCCTCGCCGCCGTCTATCTCGGCCATTTCGAGATCCTCGAACAGCTGATGCCCGCCGTGCGCCTGGACGGCTACTACATCCTCGGCGACCTCGCCGGGGTCCCCGACCTGTACGGCAAGATCAAGCCGATCCTGATCAGCCTGGTCCCGGGCGCGAAGGGACTCAAGGCCCGCGCCGAGGTCGCCGAACTCAAGAAGTCCTCGCGGGTCATCGTCGCCACCTGGGTTCTGACGATGGTGCCGCTGCTCATCGGCGAGCTGGGCTACGCACTGTGGAACCTGCCGCGCATCGCCGCCACGATGATCCGCTCGCTGACCGAGCAGATCATCGGCACCGGTGGCGCGTTCGCGGAGGGAGAGATCGCGGCGGGCCTCATGGGCGTGGTCGGCTGCATCATGCTGCTGTGCCCGATGGCGGGCGTGGTCTATCTGTCGGTGAAGCTCGGCGGACGTCTGTGGCGGGGTGCCGTGAGGTCGACAGCGGGACGGCCGTACCTGCGTCTGGCGCTGTGCGCGGTGCTCCTGACCGGACTCGGCGGCCTCAGCTACGCATGGGTGTCGGGGATGACCCCGGAGCCGCTGCCCAAGAAGCCGCCGATCGCTCCCATACTGCAGCCCGGAGTGTCGACTTCGGCTCCGCCGGCCCGCCGCGCCAGCACACCGGATCCCGGCGACGCTTCGCCGTCGGCCGGCGTCTCGACCACGCCGTCCGCCTCCGCGACCCCGAGCGCCTCGGCGACCCCGAGCGCCTCGACGAGCCCCTCGGGCTCCGCGAGCCCCAAGTCCAGCGCGTCGGCCACCTCGACGGGCCCGGTCGGCCAGCCGACCGGCAGCCCCGGTAGCAGCGGGCAGCCGCCGGCCTCCGAGTCCGCGGGCTCCGGGTCCGCCTCGCCCTCCGGTACGCCGTCTTCGGGCAGTCCGTCCCCATCGATGAGTACGACTCAGCCGCCGGAGAGCTCACCCCCGTCCAGCGCTTCCTGATCACCCCGGGCGACGGCCCGGGGGGTGAGCGGACCGGCCCCGGTAACTGGGCCCGGGGCCGGTCCCTCCGCCGCTTCGCCCGCCGGTGGTGCCTCGCACCCCCGGGCCCGGGGGAGCACCGTCCGACGACATCACTGACGCAGGAGACCCATGTGAACCAGCATCGCAAACCCCGAACACACTCCGTCCTCACCCAACGCGCCGTCCGCGTGGGGCTGTTCGCCGCCGGAGCGGCCGGTCTCGCGACCGCCGTGCCCGCGCAGGCGGCGACAGGGGCGGCGCACTCGGCGGTCGCTCTCGACCAGACGTACAGTCGTGCCGATTTCATTCATCACAGGGACGTCAAGGACTCGTTCACGGTGCGCCAGTTCGGCACAACGCGAATCGGGACCGTGCGGAACCAGGCGACCGCCCTCGGAGTGGGCTGCTCGGTCGACGACCGCTGCCGTTCGGTCGCGTTGTCGTTCCAGATCGTCACGATGGCCGGGAAGCACACGCAGCTGAACGCGATCAACCGTGGCGACGCGATCAACCAGTACTGCAACGGCTGCCAGACCCTCGCAGGCGCCTACCAGTTCGTCGTGTCCACGCCCCGCCCTTTCACGCTGGACAACGCGACCCAGGGGCGGCTGGCGGACATCCACCGGCGACTTGACGCTCTGACGCGTTCGACGCTTTCCGCCGCCGACCTCAGGGCGAAGGCGGACTCGCTGGCGGCGGAGGTGAATGCGGTGCTCCGCGACGCGGTGGCGAAGGCCCCCAAGGGCCCGGAGCGGCCCAATGTCACCCTCCACCGGCACCTGGACGGCTGGCCCGCCCACTGACCGGGCCGGCCTGGGCCCGCCGTCCCGAAGGGTGTGGGACGGCGGGCCCTCACCTGTGCGCCCGGCGATCAGGCAGGACGAAGACGACGGCGCCGAAGAGCTGCCAGGGTGCAGCCGTGCGGGCTGCGCCCGTCGTCGTCCGCCGGCCGGACGGATCGCGCCGGGCAGGCCGTAGGTGAGCGCGTCGGCCGAGGAGCCGGGCGTGGTACGGCGGTTGGGCATGACGTCCCGCTCGGGGGTGGGGCGGGGTCGTGAGCCGGTTCGGGTCGCCTGTCCCGACGCGGTCGCGGGGATTGGCCGGAGATGGTGGTACGGGACGTGCGCGGCAGTACGTACGATGCCGACGCCCCCGGAATTCACAGCTCCTTCACAGCCTGGGGGACATGCGCATGTTCTTGTTCTGGCATGCCCATGACGCATCGCTAGGTATCTGATCCAACGCACTGGTCAGCGACGGTCCCCCGCATGTCGGTGGGGCCGCACCCCCCAACACACGGCGGCGCTCGCCGTCGGTACACCGATGCAACGGATGGGAGAACCATGGCTGGTGGACTGCTCCTGGGCGGCGCGATAGCGGCGCTCCTGACCACCGCACTGCCCGCGCACGACCCCTCCTCCGGGATCGTCGACCCGCCCCCGGACAAGATCGTCATCAAGATCGCCACGGTGAACGGATCCGGCTGCCCGAAGGGGACCGCCGCGGTCGCCGTCTCGCCCGACAACACCGCCTTCACGGTCACCTACAGCGACTACCTGGCCCAGGTGGGAGGCAACTCCGACCCCACCGCGTTCCGCAAGAACTGTCAGCTCAACCTCATCGTCCACGTGCCGCAGGGCTTCACGTACGCGATCGCCAGCGCGGACTATCGCGGCTTCGCCTCCCTTCAGCCCGGCGCCAGCAGTACGGAGAAGGCCTCGTACTACTTCCAGGGATCGTCGAGCACGGCGGCGATCACCCACCCCTTCGGCGGCCCGTACAGCGACAACTGGCAGTCGACGGACGTCACCGACTGGGCGCAGCTGGTGTGGGCGCCCTGCGGCGTGCAGCGGAACTTCAACATCAACACCGAACTCCGTGTCAACGCGGGCACATCGGCCCCCGGCAGTACGAGCTTCATGACCATGGACTCGACGGACGGTGACATCAGCACCGTCTATCACCTGGCTTGGAAGGAGTGCCCCGAGTCCTGAGGTACCCGCCCGCGCGCCGTCGCCGGCTCCCTCGGGGCCGGTGACGGAACGGCAGGTCGGCACGGCCTCTCGCAGCCGGGCCCGACGGAGTTCTCACCGCGCCCGCCGAGTGGTGGCAGCGGCTCACCATGGGCCGCCACTCTCCCAGCCGCGCCCGGCGGGCGTCTCCCGCGCCGAGAGCCGTTCAATTTTGGACGAGCAGTTGTCCAAAATTGGAGTACGCGCTAGCGTGAGGTCATCCAAAATTGGACGACGCAGTCGTCGCTCGCGCACCCCCTCTTCTCTGGAGAACACTCATGACCGTCGCCGTCGAGACCGGACAGTGGCAGCTCGACCGGACCGCCTCCACCGTCGCCGTACGGCACAAGACGATGTGGGGACTGGTCACGGTCAAGGGCTCCTTCACCTCCGTGAACGGCCAGGGAGAGGTGAAGCCCGACGGCAGGGTCCAGGGCACCATCGCTGTGGACGCCGCTTCCCTCGACACCAAGCACGCCAAGCGCGACCAGCACCTGCGCTCGGCGGACTTCTTCGACGCCGAGCACCACCCCGAGATCACCTTCGCGGTACGCGGGGCCGAGTCGCGTGCGGGCGACTCCGCGCAGATCGCAGGCGAGTTGACCGTGCGAGGGGTCAGCCGGCCGCAGTCCTTCACTGCGCGTGTCGCACACGCCGACGCGAACACGGTCACGCTCGAGGCGGAGTTCACGGTGGACCGCACGGATTTCGGTCTGGTCTGGAATCAGCTGGGCATGTTGCGCGGTCTGACCACCGTCGACGCGAGCCTGCGTTTCACGCGGGTCACGGCGTGACCGGCGCGATCGGGAGCGTGCCGGGGTCAAGACCGGGTCTGAGCCCTGTCCTTGGCGATGCCGCGGGCCCACACGACGAGAGGTACCTGCAGCGGAAGTCTCGCCAGCGCCGCGGCCCTGAGCGGTGTGGGGCGGTCCCGCCAGTCGACGGCCATCTGCACATTGGCCGGGAACACTCCCACGAAGAACGCGGCGGCCGCCCGAGCGGCGGCACGACGCGTACGGGGCAGCGCCAGCCCGGCGGCGAGCGCGAGTTCGACAACACCGCTCGTGTAGGTCCACGCCCGGGCCGGCCCCGGCAGGGCGCGCGGGACGATCGCGTCGAACTGCTGTGGCAGGACGAAATGACCGACACCCGCGGTGGCCAACAGGCCCGCGAGTAGCAGGGGTGAGCGTTCCGACCGGGACACGGTTCCTCCTTAGGGGCCTGTGGGCGGATGTTACTGGACGGTAGAACGGGCCCGAACTCAACCGGCGCATGAACGAAGGTGCACGGCGCGTCCGGACGGCGGTGTGGTCGGGTGCGCAGGCACGCCTGATCAAGTCCGAGGATGAGCAACCACGTTGTCGCCGCGATGGCTCATGGCTGCCGCGAAGTGGGGTGTAGAGGACGAGACGTGATGATCTGTCGGCTATGGATCAGGCCTCGCGGAGACCGGATCGCATGTCCTCCGTTCGGGGACTGGCAGCGGCAAACTCCGGTTCCCTAGGATGAAGTGCCCGCCGAGCCGGTTCCGACGGCGCGGCCCGGATCTGGGGGAACGATGCAGTCTGGCAGGCAGTTGTCCACGTCCATCGACGCCACGGTGCCGACGGCCGCCCGAATGTACGACCACTACCTGGGCGGCAAGGACAATTACGCCGCCGACCGGGCAGCCTGCGAGGAGCTCGACAAGGTCGTGCCCAGCACGCGGGCGCTCGCGCTGAACAACCGGCGGTTCCTGCAGCGGGTCGTGCGCACGCTGGCGCAGGAGCACGGCATCCGGCAGTTCCTCGACCACGGATCCGGGCTGCCCACGCAGGACAACGTCCACCAGGTCGCACAGCGCATCGACCCCACCACCCACGTGGTGTACGTGGACAACGACCCGATGGTTCTGGTGCACGGCCGGGCCCTGCTCGAGGAGGACAAGCGCACGGCCGTCATCCATTCGGACATGCGGGACTCGGAGACGATCTTCTCCCACCCGGAGACCCAGCGCCTGATCGACTTCTCGAAGCCGGTGGCCGTGCTGTTCAACTCGGTGATGCACTGCATTCCGGACAGCGAGACGGACGGACCGTCGGCCGTGGTCCGTCGTGTCTCCGAACGGCTCGTGCCCGGCAGTTTCATGGTCATGTGTCAGCTGGTCAGCGAGGACCCCGCGGTGCGTGACTTCGTCACCGGGTTCATGGACCGGGCCACCCAGGGCCATTGGGGACGTGTACGTGAGGAGAAGGACGTCGCGGGCTGGTTCGAGGGACTGGACATCCTGGAACCGGGTCTGGTGGAGGTGTCGACCTGGCGGCCCGACTCCGAGGTGGCACCCCGTCAGCTCACTCAGGAGTGGATCGAGTTCGGCGGAGTCGGGCGCCTCCGCTGATGCTGGTCGGGCGGTCGCCCAGGGCCGCCCTGCCACAAGCCCGGCCCGGCTCACCTCATCGGTCGGAGTAGCGCTCCTTCAGCGTTCTCTGTACCAGGGCCAACGACTCACGGGGGTCGAGGGCTTCGTCGGCGAGCCGGTCGAGCGCCACCCGGTATTCCTCCGTCTCGTCGCGGTCCTCAAGGAAGTTGGCGCTTCTGATGTGCTCCAGGTAGACGATGTCCGGCAGATCCAGGCCGCCGAAGCGCAGATAGGTGATGGGGATCGCCGGAGCCGACGCGTTCGTCACATCCAAGGGCACGATCTGCAGGGTGACATGAGAGCGCTCAGCCATCTCGGCGAGATACTCGAGCTGCTCTCGCATCACCTCGGGGCCGCCCAGTATCCGCATCAGAACCGACTCGTCGAGGATCGCCCAGAGTTGAGGGGCGTCCGGACGAAGCAGCAGCTGCCCCCGCCGCATCCGCAGCTCGACCCTGCGCTCCACCTCGGCGGCCGATGCGGTCGGCAGCCCGCGCTCCACTACGGCGCGCGTGTACGCCGCGGTCTGCAACAGACCGGGCACGTACTGGATCTCGAACGTACGGATGGCGGCAGCCGCCTCCTGCAGCCCGACCAGGCGGTCGAACCACTCGGGCATCAGCCGCTTGTCGTAGCGCTGCCACCAGCCGGGCTCACCGGCGCGCAGCAGCAGCCTGACGAGCACCGAGGCCTCGTAGTCGTCGGCGTCGTACAGCTGCAGCAGCGCGCGCACATCGGCTTCCGTAGGCGGCTTGCGGCCCTTGCCTGCCTCGATGCGCGACAGCTTCGCGGGGCTGAATCCCAGCGCCCGCGCGGCTTGTTCCTGGGAGACGCCCGCGTCCTCGCGCATACCGGCCAACTGCACTCCCACCAGCATCTTCAGGAGTGTCGGAGCGGGCTCCGTCCGGTCGAGATACGGTTCGAGGCGGGAGAGGCGGTGTGACTCGGCGGACATCCTGACTCCCAGCTGGCCGACAGACGACAGGTCTGCATTATCGCACTCCGCCGGGTATTCCCGCATGTGCCGGCAGCACAGGTTCGAATGTGACGGGGTCACACCAGGTGGTCGAACTCCCCGTCCTTCGCGCCGGCCAGAAACGCCGCCACCTCGGCAGGCGTGTACACGAGCGCCGGCCCGTCGGGGTCGCGCGAGTTCCGCAACGCGACCGCCCCGTCGGCCAGGGCGGCCACCTCGACGCAGTTGCCCTCGGCGTTGCTGTGCCGGCTCTTGATCCAGCGGGCGTCCAAAGCACTCGCCCGCACTCCGTTTGGCACTGAAGGCACCACTGTCTCCTTGCTGACGTTCCACCACGGGCCAGCGGCACGGAGGAGAGGACCGTGGAACATGGCCCCCTGGTCTCCTACCCATCATGCAATTTCCCATGCAATTGCATGATGGCGCTGACTGCGTGGATAATAGCGGGCGGCGTCAATCCCAGTAGCGACGCCGCATGCTGACGTCGCATCAAGGAGACGCCGTGTCATCACTACTGCGCAGTGAGTGCCGGGTCTCTTTCCGTGTTGGCCGCTCCCTGATCGGGGAAGGCCGCCTTCGGGTCGCGACGTCATGAGTGCCGCTGTGCCGCAGCGGACGACCGGGGCTTGGCCCCAGACTGTTTGTGGGGAGCGGAAATGACCACACCACTCAGCGAATTGGGGCATGTGCCCTGGAGCGCCATCAAGGATTCCAGCGGTTCGGCAGAGGACATCCCGGTCCTGCTCCAGGACCTCGCCTGGGGTGACGAGTCCACCGCCAAGGAGGCACTCGGCGGCCTGCGGGAACGAATCTGTCAGTACGGTTTCGTGGTCGACCAGGCCACGGCCGCCACGGTCCCCTTCCTGTGGGAGCTGGCCAGGCTTCCGCAGGTGACGTGCCGGGTGCAGATCGTCCGGTTGCTCAAGAGCATCGCCGACGCCCGCCAGTGGGAGAGTACGGCCTCGGCCTATCCCAAGCTGCTCAACTACCACCACAACTACGTGGGTTGGGAGCGGGAGGCCCGCAAGGCCGTGCGCGCCGAGCGCGGTGCCCTGTGTGAGCTGCTCGAGGAGCCTGACATCGAACTCGTCGAGGCGGCGGCCGAACTGGCGTCCACGCTGGCGGCCTGAGTCGAAGGCGCGTTCACCGCGGAGCCCGATGGGGTGCTTGCCAGATGGCCGCTCGGCACGAGATGGTTGCCGTGCGGCAATGATTGCTGTGCAGCACCAGTCAGAAAGGGACGGGCCCGTACGCGCGCCCATGGTCAGTGGACACTTCTCGGCAGTCCTCCCTCGACACCCATCACGTCGTCCTCGGCGCGGGATGGGAAGCCGCCCCCTGCCCGGTCGTCGTCGCCGACACACGCGGCTGCGTGGTGGAACTGAACGCTGTCGCCGCGACCCTGTTCCCCGGGACGGTACGCGGCTCACTTCTGCGGGACGTCGTACCCGCCTGGCTCTCCGAGGCGCACACCGATTTCGCCTCGCTCGCCGCCGCTGGGCCAGTGGCGGACGGCACGGCGATCCTCGGACAGGTCGGTGAGCGCTCGTTCGAAGCTCACCCCGCGCCGTCCGGTCAGGACCTGGTGGTGTGGTGGCTGGTGGACGACACCGCCCGCTGGCTCGCCGAGAAGGCGCTCAAGAACGAGCGCGAACGCACCGTGAGGTGGACAGCCGCGGCACTCTGGTCGGCGTCTTCGACGACATCACCTCGACCACCGCACACCTCGAACTCGCGCCCGGCGAGATCTGCCTGCTGTTCACCGACGGCATCATCGAAGCCAGGGGAGGACCCTGGCAGGACGAGCTGTTCGGCCTGGACCGCCTGAAGTCGGCCCTGGCCGAGTGCGCCGGGATGCCGGCGGAAGCGGTGGTGGAGCATGTGCAGATGCTGGCCGCACAGTGGGTCGGCCGGGGCCGGCACGACGACATGGCCGTCGTCGCCGTGACCGCCCCGCACCACGCACACCTCAGCGCGGTCGACGGCCACACCCGTGGGAGGTACACCGCGTGAGCACCGCCCCCATCCAGCCGGCCGCTGCGGGCGAACCGGACGTGGTGCGCGACCGGTTGTGGCACGCCGTCCGCCAGGGCGACGAATACGGCGCCTGCGACGTGCTCCTCGCCGCACTCGAGGACGGCCTTGACTTGGAGGGCGCCCTGCTGGACCTGATCGCGCCGGTGCAGGCCAGGGTCGGGAGCGAGTGGGCCGCCGGGCTGTTGAGCGTCGCGCAGGAGCACGCGGCCACCGCAGTCCACGACCGTGTCATCGCCGCGCTGGCCCACCGCCCCGAGCACCGGGTCGAGCAACGTGCTCGGCCGCGCGTCATGGTGGCGTGCGTGGACGGGGAATGGCACGCCCTTCCCGCCCGGCTGCTGGCGGAGGTGCTGCGGCTTCGGGGCTGGAAGGTCGACTTCCTCGGTGCGCATGTGCCGACCGCGCACCTGATGAGCCATCTGCACCGGACGGGCCCGCACGTCGTCGCTTTGTCCGCCTCGCTCCCGACCCACCTGCCCACCGCGCACGCCGCGGTCACCGCGGTCCAGGCCACCTCGGTGCCCGTCATCGTCGGAGGGGCGGCCTTCGGCCCCGACGGGGAGTACGCGCGGGCGCTGGGCGCCGACGGCTGGGCAAGGGAGGCGCGCGAGGCCGCCGCGATACTCGAGAGCGGCTTGCGGAAGCCCGATCCGCTCGCCGCCCGCCAGCCCGTCGACGATCTGCCTCACCTGGCCGACCAGGAGTACACACTGGTCGTGCGCGGCCGGGTTGACCTGATGGCGGACACCCTGGCGGACCTGGAGGACCGGTTCCCGCCCATGCTCACCTACAGCGACCGGCAGCGGCAGCACACCGCGGAGGACATCGGCCATATCGTCGATCACCTCGCGGCGGCTCTGTACGTGGACGACGCCGAGCTGTTCGTCAGGTTCATCCGCTGGACCGAGGACATCCTCACGGCGCGCGAGGTGCCTGCCCACTCCCTGACCCTGCCGCTGACGTTCCTCACCGCCAGGCTGCGGGACTTCCCGCGGGCCCGTCATTTCCTCGCCTGGCACAGGACGCCGTGCCGGCCCGACCGGCAACAGCGAACGTCCCCGGCCCCGGAAAGCTCAGATGACGACCTCTCGGACGCCTTCCCTCACACTGACGGTCGAGACCGGGCCCAGCGCGGTCGTGGTACGCGTCGACGGAGACCTCGACTACGAGTCGTACGACGAACTGCTGAACGCCGTCAGTCGGCAATTGGCCGGGTGGCCTGCGGGCGAGGGGACCGGAGGGCCCGAACTGCACCTGAACTTCGAGCGATTGGGCGACATCGACTCGATGGGGTTGTTGGCCCTGCTGATGATTCGCCGCCTCACGGACACGGCCGGCGTCGGTCTCCGCCTGGACGAGTGTCCTCCCACGCTCCAGCGGCTGCTGGAGGTCACGGGAACACCCGAACACCTCACCGCACCCCGTGAACAGGGCCGGACCGGCGAAGGGCCGGGAGCGGGCTGACGCGGGGGTCCGAGGGCCGCCGCCGCTCGAATGGCCGCCGAGGACAAGGGTATTCGCAGCTCCAGACCCACCGAGGAAGGGAGCTTCGTGACCATCGAGAGACCGTGGACCTACGAACCGGGAAGCGGACACACCGAAGGACAGGACCTGACGGGCTTCACCGTGGAGGCCACGGACGGAGTCGTCGGACACGTCGACCGGCAGTCCGACGGCCCGGCCATGCGGCATCTGATCGTCGACACCGGGGTGTGGGTCTTCGGCAAGAGCGTGCTGATCCCCGCGGGCGTCGTCACCGGGATCGACACCCAGGCGCGGCAGGTGACGCTGTCGTGCTCCAAGGACGAGGTGAAGGCGGCACCTCTTTTCCGTACCGACCGCGAAACGCTCGACCCCGAATATCTGGCCAGGGTCGACGACTACTACCGCGGTCTGCCGCCGAGGCATGCCGAGTGACCGCAGCCGGCCACCTCCGCGACGCCGTGCCGCCGGGCACGGCGTCGCTCTTATGGGCGACCGCCGCGCCGTGGCACTCATGGCTCGGATGCGGCCGGGTAGCCGAGTAATGATGAACGAACAAGACCACGCCACAACCAAGCTCGCCCGCAGGGCGGCCGTTCGCCGCCCTCCCGGGCGGCGGCGTCCGCAGACCGAGAGCCGACGCCCCGACGGCAGGGGATCCGCCCGAGAACGACGCCGTGGGACTGCGTACGGCCGCGCCTGCCGTTCCCCGCTCCGGTGCCCGGGGGGCATCCGGACAGGACGAGAACGCCGGGCCGCCATGGCCCTCAGGACGACAGGGGACTCCAGGGAGCGCACACCGATGTCCGAGGATCCGCAGAACGTCACCGTGACCCATGATCCGGCCGCCGGCACAAAGGTGGTCCGGGTCAGCGGCGACATCGACCACGAGAACTCGCCGCGGCTGGCGGACGCGCTGCGTGTCCCGGACCGGGCGCCCGTCTCCCGTACGGTGGTCGATCTGTCCTGTCTGCGTTTCGCCGACTCGTCCGTCCTGCACGTACTGCTCCAGGCCCAGCGGGCGCACCTGGCGCGCGGCGCGCTGATGGTGGTGGCGGGCCCGCTCAGTGACACCGTCCGCAGGCTGTTCGACGTCACCGGCACCGCCGGGTACTTCATCCGCACCGACGACGTCCACGCGGCGCTGGACCTGCCCGTCCGGCCGGGCGAGCGATGATACCGGCCGAGCGCCCCGTGCACGGCACACATCCGGAGACGATGCACGAGGGCGAGGAGAAGAACGGCCTGAGCGCGCCCGTGTGCTCCCACCACGCGTATGCGGCCGACTGCACGGGTCAGGCTACGAAGGTGACGCCGATGGCCGGGGTCACGAGTGCCGCGTCGGCGCGCGCGCATGTGCTGGCGGTCGTGGGGGAGACGCCGACCCTCGGCCCGAGCGAGGAAGCCGTCACCGACCTGATGCTCGTCACATCGGAGTTGGTGTCCAACGCCATCCGCCACGGCGGCGGCCTCGTGGCCTTCGAAGCGACCCCCACACGCGAGGGCGTCCGGCTCGCCGTGCACGACCGCAGCGCGGAGTACCCGTCAGCCGCTTTCGGCTCTGGCGCGCTTCCCTCGGGACACGGTGGCGTCGGCGGGTACGGATGGCCGTTGATCATCAGGCTGGCGCGAGACGTCCGGATCGAGCGGTGCACGGGCGGTGGCAAGGTCGTGAGCGTGCTGGTGCCGCTCGCCTGAGCGGCCCGCCCGAGACCCGGGCGGTCATGAGCGCCGATCCGGGGTCCCACGCACAGGATGAGGGATATCCGCCGAATGAGACGGGGATTTCGGCGTTTCCCCGGGCGATCTGCGGCAATGCGGATCGGGAAGGCCCGTGGAGGGAGCCCCCGTGATCATTGCAGCTCTGCTTATCCCGGTGTCCATGCTGTGCCTGGTGCTGGCTCTCGGACGGTACGAGGAACGGATGCTCGGTCCGGGCAGCACACCGAAACCCAAGGGCGCGCGGCATGCCCGCACTCTGCGCGCGGTGCCCGATCCCTCTCCCGACGCCGGTCCGCATCCGCAGGTTCCGGCCGGGCCTGTCGCGGAGCAGACCGGCCGCACCACGCCGGGTGATCCCGGGGTGCGGCGAGCCGCATGACGACGATGCCACCTCCTACCAGGGGAGGAAGACGTGCACGTCCTTGCCGCCGGGCCGGACGACGACACTCACCTGGTCGCACAGCGTGTGCACGAGGTGCCAGCCGATACCGCCGGGGCGGCCCGGGCGGAAGGGACGCGGCTTGGGAGGCGTCGTGTTCGTGTCGTGCATCGTCACATGGACCCCGTCGTACGTCTGCCGCATTTGCAGGGTGAAGGGGCCGGGAGCGTACTGGACGCAGTTGGCCGCGAGTTCGTCGACCACCAGCAGGATGTCGTTCCAGTGCTCCGGACTCGTCGGAGGCGAGGCCTGCGCCAGCCGGCGCAGAAACTCCTCGGCGGACAGTCGTGCCTCCGTCACGTCGTGCAGTCCGCCCTCGTACTCGCAGGTGAGGTTCTCGACCGTCTCGAACGGCCAGGCCTTGTCGTCCCAACGTGGCTCGGTTGCCATGCCGTCCTTCCCCCGGCCGGCACTCCGGCCGGCAGGCTGTCGTCGTTCGTCGCGCTCTTGCCCGGCCCCCTCTATGACGGTTGCCAGAAAGACGGCGGCTACGCCTGCGGGAAGACCGAAAGGTCGGCCCGTTGGTCCTGATATGTTCAGATTCGGTGCACGGTGCAGAGATCCCGTCTAGAAGGCATGGGTCGGCCGTGTACTCCGGGGAGCCCGGGGTAGGGGCGCCGAACGGATCGACTGTGTCGGTCCGAGTCGGAGCACGGGGCAGGCGGGGAAAGCGTAGTGGGAGTTGACCGTGAGGTGCCGGAGGCAGAAGAAGGGGCGGGCGGCAGCCATACGGCGCGGGCCCGGCAGGCCGCGGACGCGGTGGAGAGACTGGTGGGGTTGTGGACCTCGGCGGCAGAAGCGGTCACGCCGCGTCTGTCCCGGCACCAGCTGAACGCGCTCATGGCCGTCCGGTACCACGCGGAGCTCAATCTCACGGCGCTGGCCGAGGCGCTCGGCATCGCGTTGCCCGCGGCCAGCAGGCTCTGCGATCGGCTGGAGGCGGCGGGGCTGCTGGAGCGGGTGATCCATCCCAGAAACCGGCGGGAGCTGCAACTGCGGGTGACCTCACAGGGACAAAGGGTGCTCGCCGAGGTCGCCGACCGCAGATCCATCAGCCTCGCCGCCGTGTTCGCCGCGATGACGCCCGCCGCGCGCACCTCCCTGGAGCAGGGCCTGCACGCCTTCCGCGAGGCGTACGACGCGCGAGGGGACTGGAACGCCTAGCCGTCCTGCGGCCGGTACGAAGTCGGCGGACGGCCGGGGGCGCCGCGCCGTCAGAGGCGTCCCGCCCGGGTCGGCACCGCCACGTTCCCCGGCTCGCTGTTGACGTGGCACAGCAGGAGGCACACGTCGTCGTCGCGTTCGGAGTCCTGCAGCATCGGGTCGAGCACCCGGTCGGCGGCGCGTTCCAGATCGCCGTCCAGATCCGGCGCGGTGAGCCCGGCCATCGCCACCGTGAGGCGCTCGATGCCGGGGTCGATGCCCTGGGCCCGGCGCTCCACCAGGCCGTCCGTGTACAGGGCGAGGGTGGACCCGGGCGGCAGCGGGGCGGTGTGGTCCTCGATGTCCTGCTGCAGCGGAATGCCGAGCATGGCACCCGGCTTGGCGTCGAGCGCGTGCACCGTGCCGTCGGGTGTGCGAAGCACCGGGGGCGGATGCCCGGCGGCGGCCCAGGTCAGCACCTGCTCGCCGGGGCGGAAACGGGCGATGACCGCGGTCGCGTACAGATCCGGCTGCAGATGGTGCAGGAACAGGTGCAGGCGTGTGAGGAGCCGGCCCGGGCTGCCGCCGTCCACGGCGTACGCACGCAGAGCCGTGCGCAGCTGGCTCATCATCACCGCCGCGCGCAGTCCATGTCCGGTGACGTCGCCGATGACGGTGATCAGGCTCCCGTCGGGCTGGCGGAAGGCGTCGTACCAGTCACCGCCGACGTTGAGACCGTGGGTCGCCGGGAGATAACGCGCGGCCAGCCGGAGCCCCCGGGTGCTGGGCAGGTCGGTGAGCAGCGCACGCTGCAGCGTCTCGGCGATGTCGCGGTTGTGTTCGAAGCGCTGGGCGTTGTCGATCGCGATGCCGGTTCTGCGGGCCAGTTCGAGCAGCATCACGGCGTCGTCCGGCTCCCACCGGCCGCCGGGCGGCGTGAGGATGAGCACGCCCAGCGTCGACCTGCGGGCGGACAGGGGAATACAGAGGAGGGGGACGCGGGGGTGGAGGGCGGAGGGAGGCCGGTCGTCGACTCCGCGCAGGGCGCCGGGGTGGTCGGCCGCGTACTGCGGGCGGCCGGTACGCGCGGCGACCACCGCCGCGGCGGGACGCGGGGCATGTCCGTGCTCCTCGTCGCCGAGCAGCCATACGTCGACGGTTCGCGCGTACCTCGGGGTCAGCAGCCCGGGAAGCAGCCGCACGATCTCCCCGTGGTTGAGGGACGCCGTCAGCGCCGCGCTGGCGTCGGCGAGGAACGTGAGCCGGCGGCGCGCCACCTCCGCCTCGGTACGGGCCGCCCGCTCCGCGGCGAACAGCTCACGCTGGGCCGCACCGGCTGCGTCCAGCTCGGCGTGCAGGGCGAGGACGCCCTGGTTGGTCTGGTGCAGTTCCTCTCGGTGGAAGGCGACCAGCGCTTCCTGCTCCGTCAGGGCGTCCAGGATGCCTGCCGTGTCGTCGTCCGCGTTGAACAGCGCCTCGGCGAGGGCACCGGGGTCGGCCTGCACCACGGCCGTGCTCCGGCGGCCGTCCGGCTCCGCGGCCGGAACCGCGGCCCGCCACGTGGCGTCGACGTCGGGGCCGTCGTCGGTGCCCGGCCGCAGGCTGATCCGCAGCTGCGGCTGCTCTCCGCGCTTGGACGGCGGAGCGGACCGCAGTGTGAGCCGCCAGGAGCCGCCCTTGGTGAGGCACTGGCGCAGCTGGGCGGTGAGCGCGCTGACCAGACGGGTGCGGTCGAGGACGGAGACACCGTGCTCGGCCGTGATCCGGGCGACGGCGATCCGCGCCCGGGCGGCATCGACGACGGTGCTGAACTGCCAGGAGTGGGTCATGGTTCACGATCCGACGGTGTGGGCGACAGCACGGTCACCGTGGTGTCGTCGCGGACGGGCCGGGCGGAACTGCTGGCGTCACGCACGATCAGGGCTGCCGTCACTCCCGGGTCCAGGGCCGTGGTGGACACGTCCGGTCGAAGGGACCACCGGCTCGGCAAGCCGTCGCTGTGCAGGACGAGAAGGCAGTCCGGGGACCAGGCGAGGCGCTGATGGGGGATGTGTGCCGGACGGTGGGCGCCCACTATGCCGGGATGCGACAGCAGGTGCTGCCAGCTGTCGCCGCGGCGGAACCGGGCCCCCACGTTGCCGATGCCGGAGAACTCCAGACGGCCCGCGACGATGTCGAGTTGGGCGGCGGCGACGGCCGCGCCCCGGGTGGCGCGCAGCGTGCCGTGCAGCACCTCGAGCAGTTCCGGCGGCGTCAGATGGGCGCTCAGACGTAGTTCCCGGACGGCGGCGTCGGAGGCCTCGGCGGCGGCGGGTCCGTGCCCCAGCCCGTCGGCGAGAAGCACGGTGACCCGGTCACCGGACCACACACAGGCCCAGGCATCGCCCGAAGTGCCCGCCACCAACGGGATGTTGACTCCTCCCGTCCGTACCGGCGCCTGGCCGCGCCGGCCCTGTGGGCCCGTCCGGGGCTTGGGTGAAGGCGCTATCCGGGCCAGGGCGACGGTGCCGCGTCCGGGCGAGCTGTGCAGGTCGAAGTCGTCCGCGAGACGCAGGCATGTACCGAGGCCCGCGCCCAGCGACGCCGTGGTGGAGAATCCGTCGCCCAGCGCGGCCGAGAGGTCGGGAATGCCCGGGCCGTGGTCGATCGCGACGATCTGCAGCACGGGCCGGGCTGCGGACGCGCCGGGTTCGGGATCCGAGTCCACGGTCTCGATGAGGATCTGCCCACCGCCTGCGTGCTTGAGCAGATTGGTGGCCAGCTCGGTGGCGACGAGCTCCGCCGCAGCGGCCCGGTCCGGGTGGAACCCGGCCTGGCCGCAGGCCTCCTTCGCGGCCACCCGGGCGTCGCGGACCCGGGTCGGGTCATGCACGGGTACGTCCCGGATGCGGGCCATCACGCCTCCTCGCGGGGACGGGGCGTCGCGGCGGTCCAGCAGACGACGGTGACGGACGTGCCACCGCCGGGACCGGTGTCGATCGAGAACTCCTGCACCAGCCGCCGGGCCCCGCCCAGCCCGAGTCCCAGGCCGCCGCCCGAGGTGTAGCCGTCGGTCAGCGCGCGCTCGACGTCGGCGATACCGGGTCCTTCGTCGCTGAAGGTCAGCCGCAGACCGCGGGCCCGGCCGTTGTCCAGGAAGACGGACTCGACGCGTCCACCGCCGCCGTGGATGAGCGTGTTGCGTGCGAGTTCGCTGGCGGCGGTGATCAATTTGGTCTGCTCCACCAGGCCGAAGCCGAGCTCGGCGGCCGCCTGCCGCACATGCTGCCGTACCCATGCCAGATCCATGTCCGAGCGGATGGGCAAGGATGCGGCGACGCGGCCCGATGTCTCCGTCACGCGTTCTCCTGGCGTCCTGGACCGTGAGACAGGGGAGTGGACGCCCGGGTCAGCATCCGCAGGGCTTCGTCGGCGTCGAGCGCGGTGCGCAGTCCCGGCAGGGTGAGGCCGAGTTCGACCAGGGTGATGGCGACCGCGGGACGCATACCGGCCACGACGGTGTCCGCGGCGAGCAGCCTGGCGTTCGCGGCGATCTCGGAGAAGACGCGGCCGAGGAAGGAGTCGACGATCTCGACACCGGAGACGTCGATGACGACGGCGGCGGCCGAACTGCGCGTTATGGCATCGCCGATGTCCTGCTGGAGTTGTTCCGCAGCCTTGTCGTGCAGTTCGCCGTGGAGCGTGACGAGCAGCACGCCGCCGAGCTTGAGGACGGGGACGTGGGGGCCCACCGGTCCGTCGAAGCCGCCGTTCATCGCGGGCCTCCTCCGTCGGCCGCGCGGTCGACGATCACGGCGCCCTGCTGGTGGAGGGCGTAGGCCAGGGCGTCGGCGAGGCTGGCGCGGGTGACGACCGAGCCGAGGTCGATCCCCAGGTGCACGATGGTCTGGGCGATCGCCGGCCGGATGCCCGAGACGATGCACTCCGCGCCCATCAGGCGCGCCGCCGCGACGGTCTTCATCAGGTGCTGGGCCACCAGCGAGTCGACGGTCGGAACCCCGGTGATGTCCAGGATCGCGAACCGGGCCTGCTGGGCGACGATGGCATCGAGCAGGCTCTCCATCACCACCTGGCTGCGGGCGCTGTCCAGGGTGCCGATGAGCGGGACGGCGACGATGCCGTTCCACAGTTTGATGACGGGCGTGGCCACTTCGAGCAGTTGCAGGCGCTGACGCTCGATGATCTCCTCACCCGAGCTGAGGACCGTCTCCATGACGGCCAGCCGCAAGGTGCCCAGCAGCACCGTGAGCGTGGTCACATGCGGTCCGGACGTCTCGCCGTCGGACCCGGCCAGGTCGGCGATCAGCAGATCGGTGATCGAGGGGCGCAGAGCCGCCACCTCGTCGGCGATCCGGGCGGGCGTGGCACCGGCACGCGCCCGCGAGGCCGCCATCCGCATGAGCTGCTCGCGCACCCCTATGAAGCCCGGTGCCCGCAGGTCCTCGCTCCGCCCGGAGGCGGCCACCGCGGCCAGTGCCTCCACCAGGGCGCCGGCGGCCTCCACCGCCTCGTCGCGGGAGACCGTGAACACCGTCCGGAACAGTGGCTCGTCGGCCCAGCGCTGCGAGATCTGCTCTCGGCGGCGCTGGAGGAAGTCCCCGATGACCCGTTCCGACGTTCCTCGGTTCGCTGCCGACTCCTGGTCCGTCACTCTGTCTCCTTTGTACGTCTGCTCCCCCGGCTGCCAGGGAGCCTCCTCGGAGAGCGCGGTTCATTGTCGCGCGACAACTGTAATCATCGGAGACAGCGCCTGGCACCCATGGCTGTCCGGAAGATCGTCCAACGAACGGGGGACCTCACCGGCTGTCGTTGTTCACACGGCCTGGGACCGTACGGCGCGAAGCCGGGCGCCACGACGACCCTACGGGGCGCCCTGCCGCCCGAACCAGTCCAGACACACGACGAGTGCGTCGTCCTGCGTGTCAGGGCCGCCGCGATACGTCGACAGCTCCCTCAGTACGGCGCGCGGCACATCCGCGGCAGGCAGCAGCCTGGTGGCGGCTATGGCCTTGGCCAGCGCCTTCTCGCCGTACGTCTCGCCTCCCGGTGCGATGGCCCCGTAGACGCCGTCGCTGACGAAGACGAGCCGGTCGCCCGGTTCGACCTGGATCTCCTGGGCCACGTAGTCGGTCTCCTCGAACATCCCGAGGGGCAACTGGGCGTCGACGTCGACCGCTTCGACGCTTCTGCCGCGCAGCCGGAACATCTGCGGCGAGCCGGCGTCGACGACCTTCACACGGCCGGTGGACACCTCGAAGTCGAGCAGGAGCACGGACAAGTACGAGGCGCCCCGGTAGTGGGCGTAGACCGCCTGGTCCGCGAGGGCTGCCTGGTCCTCGATGTTGATTCCGGCGCGTCGCGCATTGCGCAGCGCGTTGATCCCCAGGTTGGTCAGCAGTGAGGCCTCGATGCCCTCGCCCATGCCGTTGGTGATGTACAGCATCAGCCGGTCGGGGCCCGCGGACCAGTCGAAGTTGTCTCCGAAGATCGCGTATGCGGGCTCGAGTTGGGCGCCGAGCGCGTACTCGGGCCGGGAGCACGAGCGGCCGGGCAGCAGCTGCCACTGCATCTCGGCCGCGAGCGTCAGCCGGTCCAGCCGCCTGGCCCGCAGGTAGATGTCGGTGTCCCGCTCCGCCACGAGCACTTCGTGGCCCAGTACATCGGCGATGTCGGTGAGCTCGGGCAGCGTCGTTGCCGCGGCCTCGGACGGCAGCGTGACACTCAGCACACCGAGCCGGTCCCCGCGGACGGTCACCGGCAAATAGACCCGGACCAGGTCGCCGGTCTCCTCGACGACGGGGTCCTGCGCCCCGAAGGCACGCCCGGCCGTGCTGTCGTGCATCGGCAGGGGGTCGGAGCAGTGGGGATGCGCGGAGACGCGCTGTAGGGCGGTGAGTCCGTAGTCTGCCATGAGGAGTTCGACGGACGCGGCCGCGTACTGGCTGCGCAGCGCTTCCCGGAGCGCGTCCACCAACCGGTGGGGAGCCGCGTTCCGGAGCGCCCTCTCGGTTGCGACGAATCTGTTCACGATGTCGAATACGCCATTCTTCCGTTAGTACGATTCCGGACCCATGCCCTGGAGGGGGCGTGCACCCGTGCGCCGGTGTCCGTATCTATCGTTATCTGTGAGCTGTGGGCCCAGCAGGCCGACAGCAGCCGAGAAGTCTGGGAGAGTGAGACAGTGACTTCCTCCAGCCCGCGCCCGGAGCCGAGCGAGGTGGCGCGTGTGACCTCAGAGGCGGCCGAGCTGCTGGAAATCCTGTGGGGACGGGCTTCGACCGCCCCGGTTTCCGCCTCCCAGCTGCGCGTTCTCTTCATTCTGGAACACAACGAGGGCATCAACCTGCGGACACTCGCCGACGCCCTCGGGTCGACCCCACCGTCCACGAGCAGACTCTGCGACCGACTGCAGGCCGTCGGATACGTGGAGCGTGCGGCCAGCTCGATCAGCCGACGCGAGCTGCGCCTGTACCTCAGTCGTCGCGGCAGGACCTTCCTGGCCGAGCTGCGGTCACGGCGCGAGCGAGCGCTGGAGTCCGTGCTGGCCCAGATGCCCGCGGCCAAGCGGACGGCGCTGCTGCAGGGCCTCGAGGCCTTCTGTGCCGCAGCGGCGGCGGAGCTCCACGAGGCCGACGGGTCCGACGCCCGCACGGCGTGAGGCGGGGCAGGACAACTGATCCGCACGGGGGCACCCGGCGCGTGCCACGGTCGGTCGGCGCGCGCAGCCGGCTCCGCCCACCGCAACATTCCAGTTCCCTCCGTGCTTTCGATGCCCCCACACTTTGTTGCCTGATGGCTACAGTTGTCAAACGGCAAGTGTTCTGCCGAACAGGCCGCCGGCAAGGGCGAATGCCCATGCCGGGGCCGGCGGGGTCGGGCGGGCTGCGCCGCGCCCCCGGCAGGGTGTGCCGGAGCCTTTCCGATTCCCTCGCCCGCTAAGGCCAGCTGAGTGCGTCGCCCATCCCGTCGAGCGCCTCGTCGGCGGTTTTGAACGAGGGGACGGTGAGACTCACTCCGGTCAGGTCGAGTATTCGCTGGACGGCCGGGGCGGGATCGATGAGGCCCACGGAGCCGCCGACCTGTCGGGTCTCCTTGTAGGCCCGCAGAATGATGTTGATGCCCGACGAGTCCATGAACGGCACCGACGAGAGGTCGAGCAGCAGGTGCTGCCGGCCGTGGTGCATCTGGTTGGCGAGGTGGTGATGCAACTCCGTCGCCGTGTCGACGTCCAGGAATCCCTTCACGTTGATCAGCGCGACATCCTCCCGAGGCATCGTCACATCGATGGACAGGGGGGTCTGCTCAGCCGACACAATGTCCTCCCATACTTACGGCGTGCGGGGCTCCGCCTACCCCGGGGCGGGCACCCGATGCACCGCGGGCCGCACTCCGGAAGTGATCAACGTCTCGCCTGCGGAGCGGTGCCCGGCGGCGATTCCGGCACCTAGTACCCCCCCTGGCCGCGCACCACACCTGTCGATCGCGATCCCTTTCCGCGGCCGCCGCCCGGGGCGAACCCACCCCAGGAAACAGGGGACTCGGGCACCGCGGACGCGGTACGCCGAGGCTCGGGCACGCAGGCCCGGACGCGACACGGGCGACACGGAATCGCCGGCATGAAAACTCGGACGCAAAAGTGGCGCATACTTCGAGGGAAGGCGGGCACCAGCACCGCAGACCGCTCGTGGGTGCCCTCCCCCCGGCAGCCCCGAGCCATACGGCCCCGCCGATGCCTCCCCCCGGCATTCGGCGGGGCCGGTCTTCTCCGCCTTGGAGGTGCACTCCTGGAAGTGCGCTCCGCCTCAGGACCGCGGGCCGCGATTGCGCGGTCGTTGCCCTCGTCCCCCTGCTCGTCGCTGCGACGGGACTGGCGCTTGCCGGCACCGGCGAGCGCCATGATCCCGAGTGCCAGCCGGGGCGACGGCTGCCGATCGGTGGTTCAGCAAGAGGTCGGCCGGAGACCGGCACGATCCGAGAGGTCCAGGCCGCCGCACCGCGCCGAACCGGTCGTGCTCTGCCGTCTGGTTCACGGGCGCCGGTGCGGCGGCCCCGGCTACTGCTGGTCCCGGGCCTGCGGGAGCCGCGCCGGGAAGCCGTCCTGAGTGGGCTCCTCCGCCTCGGCCGCGTCCGGGGTGTGGTCCTCCGCGCCGGGCGCCCGGAGCAGTTTCGCGCCGTCCCGTACGCGTTCCAGGGGCTTGGCCAGGGAACGCAAGGAGAAACCTTCCCTCTTACGCGGCTCCTGACGCGGCGCCGGCAGGGCGCCGAAGGACTCCCGGTAGGTCGCCAGCGCCTCATGGGCGAGCTCGGCCGCCTCGCGGTACAGGTCCCGTGACTTCGTCATGGCGTCGAGGGCCTCGGCGTAGGCGGCCACCTGGCGGCGCGCCAGGGCGAGCTCCTCGTCCACGGTCGTCAGATGCCATTGCTCACGCAGTTCGGACAGCGCTTCCTCCGCGCCCTCCGGCAGGGGGGCGGGCGACTCGGCGAAACGCCGCACGGTGTCGACGAGTTCCACCGGCACCGAACCGTCGAGGAACACCGAGCGGACGCTGAAGTCCCCGTCGGGGCCGGCCGGTGTCGCGGGGAGCACCACAGCGCCACCGCGGGGCACCCGCACTCCGAGGTCATGGAGCGCCCAGTTGACCACCTGGAACTGCTCCGGCGCGGCTCGGTGCTCCACCACGCGGTGCCGCAGGCCGGGCGGCAGCAGGGAGGCCAGCGGACGCCGCCCGCGCTCGTCGGTGGTCATCGCCTCGTGGACGACCACATGGATGCTCCAGGAGGTGCGCGCGCACTCCTTGAGCAGGCGGCGCAACGCCCGGTCGTCCGTGGGCAGGGGATTGATCTCGCGGAAGCGCAGCCCGGGAACCGCGTCGTGGTCCCACGGGGCGTCGGCGTCCTCGGGCCAGAAGACGGTGGCGGGCGACGGCCACTCCAGGTCCCAGGGCCGGTCGGCCTCGGCCATCAGCACCCAGTCCTGCGAGCCTTCGTTGCCATGGGGAGCCCCCACGTTCAGGCGGGCCCTGACGACGACGTCGCCGGCGACCAGCCAGCGGGCCTCGAAGACGCGTACGGCCGCGTCCTCGGTGTCATCACTGCCGGAGCCGTCGAATTCGAGATGGTCCTGGATGACCGCCCTGCTCTCGAGCTCGCGCAGGCGCCTGCGGACGGTGTCCTCGGCACCCGGGCCGAGGTGTCGCCCGCGTGCCGGCCACACAGTGCCGGGAGCCGTGGCGCGGACGGTGGGGGACTTTGCCATGGGTCACTCTGCGGGAAGGGGACGGGGGAGCGCCTCCCAGTATGGTCCGCGCACGTCACGGGAACCCGGAGGCGCGATCGGTCAAGATCGCTCGTCTCACCGTATTTCCCGCCGCGGACGATGTACACCACATCCACACGACTGGCCCGGTCGACGTTCCCGTTCGGCTTCTGAGCGGCAGGTCCCAGGTGGAAGTGACGCTCGATTCAAGTGTTCAGGCAAACGATTCCTTCGTGAAGCATTGAATTGGCACTCATTTCCGCCGTACAGTCCCGTCATCTCGTCTCACCGGAAGTAGGGGTACCCATGGACCGCGCCCGACTGCGTCAGCTCCTCGCCCGTGAGAGTGCCGAGGCCGAGCGGCGGAACCCGCGCTCCCGGGCCGCCTACGAGCGCGCCGACCATCTCTTCGGCCGGGTGCCGATGACCTGGATGAACAAGAACGCGGGCGCTTTCCCGCGCTATCTCGCCGCCGCCCGCGGCGCCCGGGTCACGGACATCGACGGCCACGAGTACATCGACTTCTGCCTGGGCGACACCGGGGCGATGGCCGGACACTCCCCGGACGCGGTCACCGCGGCCGTCCACCGCCGGTTCGCCGACCTGGGCGGCGCGACCGCGATGCTCCCCACAGAGGACGCCGAGTGGGTGGGTGCGGAGCTGACCCGTCGCTTCGGGCTGGTGCGGTGGAGCTTCTCGCTGACCGCGACCGACGCCAACCGCTGGGCGATCCGGCTCGCCCGTGCGGTCACCGGCCGGCCGAAGATCCTTGTGAACAGCTACAGCTATCACGGCAGCGTCGACGAGTCGCTCATCGTGGTGGGCCCCGACGGGCACGGCACCGCCCGGCCCGGCAACGTCGGCGCCCCCTGCGATGTCACCCTGACCAGCCGGGTCGCCGAGTTCAACGACCTCGAGGCGCTCGAACGCGAACTCGCGCACGGTGATGTGGCCGCCGTTCTGATGGAGCCCGCGCTCACCAACATCGGCATCGTGCTTCCCGAGCCGGGTTACCTCGCCGGCGTGCGCGAGCTGACCAGGCGCTTCGGCACTCTGCTGATCAACGACGAGACGCACACGTTCTCGGCGGGCCCGGGTGGCTGCACCGCCGCCTGGGCGCTGGAGCCGGACATGCTCACCATCGGCAAGGCGATCGGCGGCGGTGTTCCGGCGGGTGCGTACGGACTGTCCGCCGAGTTGGCGGAGCGACTGCTGGCCCGCGAGGATCTGGACCTGGTCGACATGGGTGGAGTCGGCGGCACCCTGGCCGGCAACGCCCTGTCGGTCGCCGCCACCCGGGCGACCCTCGAAGACGTCCTCACCGACGAGGCGTTCGCCGGGATGGACGAGCTGTCGAAGCGCTTCGAGGCGGGTGTGCGGACCGGCATCGAACGGTGGGACCTGCCGTGGTCGGTCAGCCGGCTCGGCGCCCGCACCGAATACCGCTTCGCCGACCCGGCCCCCCGCACCGGTACGGAGTCCGCGGCGGCCTCCGACACCGAGCTCGAGGACTACCTCCACCTCTATCTGGCCAACCGGGGTGTGCTGCTCACCCCGTTCCACAACATGGCGCTGATGTGCCCGGCGACCACCGACAAGGACGTCGACACCCACACCGAGGTCTTCGACGCCGCTCTGTCCGAACTGGTCGGCTGATCCGCGTCGGTAGGCTGGGCACCGACCGCCGGGAAGGGGCAGCGTGGACGAGATCGACCGGGCCATTCTGCGTGAGCTGCAGACCGACGGCCGTATCGCCTATGCCGACTTGGGGCCCAAGGTCGGCCTGTCCGCCTCCGCGGCACGGCAACGTCTGCAACGGCTCATCGACTCCAAGGTCGTGCAGGTCGTCGGGGTCACCGACCCGATGCGGATGGGCGGCCAGGCGATGGCTCTGCTCGGCGTCACGGTCGACGGCGACCCCCGGGCCGTCGCGGACGAGTTGGCCGCCCACGAGGAGGTGGTCTACTCGGTGCTGACATCGGGCGGGTTCGACCTGTTCGTCGAGGTCGTCTGCGCCGGCCCCAGGGAGCTGCTCGACTTCGTCAACGACGTGGTGCGTGCGGCGGAAGGCGTCGAAGGGGTCCGTTCGTTCCCCTACTTCGGCATCCACACCCACAGGTTCCTCTGGCACGTCGGCTGACGGCGGACAGTCGGGTGACGCCGACTCTAGAGCGTATAGATCGTGCCAAAGTTCACTCTTGCGACTGTAGTTGTGCATGTCCCGGCTGTGACGGGGCATTTGGCTGGCACAACGAGAGAGAGGGCCTGGCCGTGCTCCTTCCGGATGCCAAAGTCGTCAGAGGGCTGCTGACCCGGTACGCGTCCCTGCGGATCGCGCTTGCCGAGAGTGAGACGCCCCAGCAGGTGCGAGAGCTGGAGGACGTCAGCTACACGCTGTGCATCATGATGGGAACCAGGAGCGTGCACGACGCCATTGCCGCCGCGGACGCGCTGCTCGTCGGGGCGACTCGGGCGCATACGGCGACGGAAGACGCCCGGAAGTCGGACGGCGAGAACGGCCTGCCGGTGGCGGTCTGAGGGTGCGACCCCCTGGCCGGACGCCGCCGATCCGGAATCAGCGCACCGGAGTGCTGCTGACTTCGGCGCGGTGATTCCGGATCGGGAGCGTCACGGCAGCAGCTTGTCCAGTGCGGCCTTGCCCTCGGACGCCAGCTTGCGCTCGGCCCATGCCAGGGCCCTGGGGGTGATGTCCCTGCCCGAGGCGAGGACCAGGTCGTCCGGTGACAGCTCCGACGGAGCCACATGCAGCAGCTCGTCCGGCGTGGCCTGGTCATCGGACGGACGACGTGACGCATCGGGCTGTGACGTCGACATGATGTCTCCTACGCGAGTCGATCCGCAGTGGTGGCACCCGCAGATCGTCGTGCGGGTGGGGCACCACCCTTCACATCACCTTTCATCGAGATGACGCCGCGCGCATCCCGGGAGGTGGATATCGGGGACATTCGGTACACTTCGCGACCGAGCGGCTACCTTGGGCGATGGATGGGGTGGGGCGAGGGCACCTCATCGGCTTCGCGCCAGAGGAGATCGGCCCGAGCGTCTCGACCCGCGCGGGGTGACCGAAGTGGGCTGGTGCGACGCCCGGGGTGCGAACGGCGCTGCCGCCTGCAGGGCGCACGCGGATACCGGACGGTGATCAGGACACGGCGTCGACCAAGGCGGCCAGTGCCGACGCCAGAGGGACGAGCCCGAGCCCCGTGGCCCCACCCGGTTCGGTCATGTAGGTGTCACGGCGGATCTCCACCATGAGGGCCGTGACCTGGGACTGCGTGCCGTAGAACTCCAGGGGCACGTACGTTCCGGAGAACGGGCTGTCCACCCCCGTGCCCCCGAACTCCTCGAACATCTTGCGGGCCTGCGCGGCCAGTTCGGGAGGAGTGTGGAACGCATCGGTGCCCAGGCAGACGGGCGGTCGCGGGCCGTCGCCGTGCAGTTCGTAGGGCAGGCGGGAGGTGGGGTAGGAGTGCACGTCCAGGACGACGGCCCGCCCGGTGGCGGCCAGCCGGTCCGCGACCGCCGCCGTCATCGCCTGCGCGTACGGGTGGAAGTAACGCCGCAGCAGCGGCTGCGGATCGGCGTCGGCCGGCCTCAGCGGCAGGCCGTGCGTGGTGCGGGTGTAGACGGCCCCCATTCCCACGGCGCGCATCTCCTCCCGTTCGTCGGGAAACCGCTCGGGGTCGACCACCAGCCGGGACAGTCCGTTGACGAACCGCCAGGGAGTGGCCGTGGCGGCCGCCGCGGCCAGGCCGGCCAGCTCGGCCGTGTGCGCGTCCGTGATGTGGTCCAGTTCCCGGGCGAGCGCCGCGTCGTCGAGCAGGATGCCGTCGCGTACGTCCGGCGGTATCTCGCGCGCGGAGTGGGGCACATGAAGAATCACGGGCGATTCATCGGCACCGGGCAGCAGCTCGAACGAGGGGACGGCGCGGGACACGGAGGCTCCTTCTGATGCGGTGACCAGGTGACCGTACCCCCGGGCGCCGACAGCGGCCGTTCGCCGGAACGCGTTCCGTCAGCGTGACAGCGCGGCCCCGGCCGCCGTCATCGCCTGTTCGGCGTAGCCCCGGCCGAACAGCACCGCGTGCACGAGCAGGGGGAAGAGCTGGTGCAGGGCGATCCGGCCCCGCCAGCCGGGGGAGAGCGGTGCCGTCTCCTGGTAGCCGTCCAGCACCCGGTCCAGATGCGGGCAGCCGAACAGATGGAGCATGGCCAGGTCGGTCTCCCGGTGCCCGCCGTGCGCGGCCGGATCGATGAGCCACACGTCCTCGTCGGCGCCCCACAGCACGTTGCCGTTCCACAGGTCGCCGTGCAGCCGGGCGGGCGGCTCGGCGGGTCCCGCCAGCCCGGGCAGCTGCTCGCAGACGCGTTCGACCACGACCGCCTCGGAGTGGCGCAGCGTGCCGTCGTCCACCGTGCGGCGCAGATACGGCAGCACCCGGTGCTCGGCGTACCAGCCGGGCCACTCGTCGCCCGGGACGTTGCGCATGGGAGCTAGACCGATGTACGCGTCCTCGGGACCGTCCGGCGGCGGGGCGCCGAACGCGGGCGCGCCCGCGGCATGCAGAGCGGCCAGGCCGCGGCCGAAGCGGAGTGCTGCCCGGGCGCTCGGCCGGCCCGGCGGGACGCGGTCCGTCACCAGCCACTGCCCGGCGTGGCCGTGAACCGCGGGGACCCGGACCGCCGTGGCGTCCGCCAGCCAGCGCAGTCCCGCCGCCTCGGCCCGCACCGCCCCGGGGGCGTGGCCGCGCTTGACCATCACCACCGGCCCGCCGTCGAGGGTGACTTCGGAGAGCGCCGCGGTCACGGCACGCTCATCGCTCACCGGCCTGCCGGTGAGCCGGGCCGCCGCGGGCCCCGGGCCTTCGGTCATGGTCAGCACCTCGTCGCTTCCCTCCCGAACCGGTGGGGGAGGCCGGACGACACCGTACGGCGTTTCGCCGCCGCTCGGCAGGAGAGCGTGGCGCGGCGGATCTGCCGAGAGTGCGCATGGGGAAGCGAGCGGCGGCCGCACGGCGCGGACGGCGGCCGGGGGGGGGGGTGGCCCCGGCCGCCGCGTCCCGATGCGGGATCACTCGCCCTGGAAGACCGCCTTGCTCACCTCGGCCGGATTCTGGAACTGCTTCTTCTCCAGGTGCGAGATGCGCTCGGTGATCTCCTTGGGCGCATGATTCCTCTGGGCGACCTGCTTGAGCTGCTCGGTGTCGGCCGGGTACTCCACGCCGGACAGTGCTTTCTGCAGATCGTTGGGCCTGACAGATGCCATAGCTCCTCCAAGGCCGTGCGAGTTCTGATTCCGGTTGAGTGGCGCCGGTTGAGCGCTGGAGTCCGAGTACCCACGCCCCTGCCAGGCGATTCGGACGACCGCGGGCAGCCTCCGGTGTGCTTCTCGTCCTCCGCGCCCCCAGCGGCCCCTCCTCCACCCCTCAGCGGCGGAGCCCCGGCGACCCGGATCGCGGGCGTGTGCCGGGTGGTGGGTGGGGCGTGCGCGCCATGGGTACCCGTGCGGTCCAGCCCGTTCGGCGGGCGGCACGCCCAGAGAAGGGGACGACCCATGACGACACAGACGGGCAAGTCCGCCGCGGGACGCGCCCGGCGGACCCGAACGGATCTGCTCGGGATCTACCTCAACGACCATCTGGCGGGGTCGACCGTTGGCACCCGGCGCGCCCAGTACATGGTCCGGGCGCACAGCGGTACGCCGCTGGGCAGGGCACTGGAACCGATCGCCGCCGAGATCGGCGAGGACCGGGAGGGTCTGCTCGCGATCATGAAGCGGCTCGGCGTCCCGGCGCGTCAGTACAAGGTCTGGGCAGGCCGGCTCATGGAGACGGTCGGCCGCCTCAAGAGCAACGGCCGCCTCATCGGCCGTTCGCCGCTCACCTCGGTGCTCGAGCTCGAGTTCCTCCGGCTCGGTGTCGAGGGAAAGGCCGCGGGCTGGCGGACGCTGTGCGAGGTCGCGGAGGAGGACGAGCGTCTGGACCGGCACGAGCTCGACGCACTGCTGGAACGGGCCCAGCGGCAGGTCCGGACGCTGGAGGAGCTGCGCGTTCGTCAGGCGCACGAAGTGTTCCGGGGTGTCTGACGCGTGCGGCCCCGGTCTCCCGTAGGAGGTGACCCGATGAGTGAGAGCACTCCTCCCTCCCGGGCCGAGAGGGAGTGGCTTCCGGAGGACGAGAGGAGCCGGCCACCCGGCCCCACACCCTCGGCGGCCGAGGGCGAGCGGTACCCCGAGGACGAATCGGACTCGAACGACGAGGAGGAGGCCGGTACGGCGGGGGACGGCCGGGGCTGACGCCGCGGGCGGTCGCTGATGTTCCGCATGCCCCCGGTGTCCTCCGTCGCGGTTTTCGGCCTGGCGGCGGAGGCTCGAGCGGGGATCAGCGGCCGACGCTGAGGCGGAACCAGTCGATCGTGCGGCGCAGGCCTTCCTCGGCGTCCACCTGGGGTTCCCAGCCGAGCTTGTCGCGGGCCAGCGTGATGTCGGGGCAGCGTACGGCCGGGTCGTCCGTCGGCCGTGCGATGAAGCGGACCTCCGACCGGGAGCCGGTGAGGCCGATCACGAGGCGGGCGAGGTCGAGTACGGTGATCTCGGCGGGATTGCCGATGTTGACCGGGCCGCGCATCGCGTGTGCGGCCGCAGCGAGGACGCCCCGGACGATGTCGTCGACGTAGCACGGCGACCGGGTCTGCCGCCCGTCGCCGGTGACGGTGAGAGCGTCACCGGCCAGTGCCTGCCGGATGAAGGTGGGCACAGCCCGCCCGTCGTGTGCGCGCATCCTCGGGCCGTAGGTGTTGAACAGCCGCACGATGCAGGTGTCGGTGCCCTTGGCTTCGGCGTGAGCGGTGGTGAGCGCCTCCCCGAAGCGCTTCGCCTCGTCGTACACGCTCCGTGGGCCCACCGGGTCCACATGGCCCCAGTACCGCTCGTCCTGCGGGTTCTGCTGGGGGACTCCGTAGATCTCGGACGTCGAGGCGAGAAGGAAACGGGCGCCCGAGCGATGGGCGAGATCCAGGGCGTTGCGCGTGCCGATGCTGCCGGTGTCCATGGTGTGCAGCGGCAGCCGTAGATAGTCGGAGGGGGAGGCCGGGGAGGCGAAGTGGAGTACGAGATCCGGCGGCCGGGCGACGGTGAATCCCTCGGCGACGTTCGCCTGTATGAGCGTGAATCCGGGTCGGTCGAGCAAGGCGGACACGTTCTCGCGCCGGCCGGTGCTGAAGTCGTCCACACAGGTGACCACGGAGCCTGCGTCCAGCAGGGTGGAGCACAGGTGCGAACCGACGAATCCGGCGCCACCTGTGACGACCGCATGCTCCCAGTTCCGTGACAACGGGCCGCCCATCCGGATCTCCTTCCACCGTGGCGACCGCGCAGCGGCTCCTGCTCTCCGCGCCGGACCGCTGACGAGGTCAGAGCGTGCCTGGTACCTCGATCAGCGTCCGTCGCCCGGACTCCCGGGGCTCGGTGGTGTAGGGCGTACGGGTGACTCGCACCCCTGGCCGACGCGACCCGGACCGGGCCGGCGCGGCCCTCCACACTCTCCTCGACCGCCTGGAACCCGGCTGGCACGCCCCCTGGCGAACGACCCGCACGTCCTGCACCCGGCCGGTACCCCCGTGCGAACCTCCGGCCGGACGCGGCCGATCGCCGCATCCGGTACGGACGGTGCGCGGGAATCCTCTTCCGACGGGGGTGATGCCGCCTGAACCGATCGGTTTCCCGTGCGGCGCCCCACTCCCGCAAGGGTGTGGAAGGAGCCGGCGTGTGCACCAATGCGACTGGGTTCCAGCCGTGGCACCGGCTGGTAGAGGACAATCGGTTCATGGGCAAGGCGGACTCTTTTTTCCGCGAAGGTGCGGGCCGGCCGACGACCGGCCCTGCGGCGCCGCCCAGCGGCCTGCTCGATCTGCTGAACGTCGCCGCGGTGGTGCTCGACGCAGAGGGGCGGGTGATGTTCTGGAGCCCGCAGGCCGAGGAGCTGTTCGGCTACACCCCGGCGGAGGCGCTGGGGGAGTTCGCGGCTCGCCTGATGGTGCACGAAGAGCACTGGGGCGAGGTGGTCAAGCTGTTCGCCGAGGTCATGGAATCGGGCGTCGGCTGGGCCGGTGCCTTTCCCATTCGGCACAAGGACGGCGGCACCCGCCTGGTGGAGTTCCGCAACATGCGACTGCTGGACGACCTCGGCGACAGCTACGCCCTCGGCCTCGCCGCGGACCAGGAGACCGTGCTGCGGCTCGAACGGGACGTCGCGCTGTCCGCCCGTCTGGTGTCGCAGTCGCCGATCGGGCTGGCCGTCCTGGACCCCGACCTGCGGTTCGTGACCGTGAACCCCGCCCTGGAACGCATCCACGGCCGGACTGCGGCCGAGCATCTGGGACGCCGGGTCCGAGACGTCCTGACCCACATGGACGGCGAGGCCATAGAGAGCCGGATGCGCCGCGTCCTGGAGACCGGCGAGCCGGTCGTGGACCGCTACGTCGTCGGCCGGACCCACGCCGACCCGGACCACGACCACGCCTGGTCCGTCTCCTACTTCCGGCTGGAGGACTCGAGCGGGCGCATCCTCGGCATGGCCGGCTCCGTCGTCGACATCACCGAACGCCACCGAGTCGCGGCCGAGGCGGCACAGGCCCGCCAGCGCCTGGCGCTGATCGCCAAGGCGTCCGCTGCCGTGGGGACCACCCTCGGCCTGGAGCAGACGGCCCGCGAACTCGCCGACTTCGTCGTACCGGGTCTCGCCGACGTCGCGGCCGTTGTCGTACTCGACGGCGCCTTCCACGACCGGGCCGCGCTCCATGCCTCCTCCGCCCGCCTCCGCGTCCTCGCGGTCAGTTCGGCCGACCCCGACCCGACGGCCCAGACGGCGGACCTGCCCGGGGACCCGGCCGTATTCGACGGCGACCGGCTGATCACCGACTGCCTGCACGCCCGCCGGCCGGTCATGGTGGCCCGCACCACCAGTGAGGACCTGATACGCATCGCCCGCCCCGACGAGTCGGTCTCACTCCTCGCCGAGGCCGGTGTGCACTCCTATCTCGCGGTGCCGCTGGTGGCCCGCGGCGAGGTCCTCGGCGCCCTCGACCTCAGACGCAGCGGCAACTCCGCGCCGTTCACCGAGGACGATGCGGTCCTCGCCAGCGAACTGGCCGCCCGCGCCGCCGTCTCCATCGACAACGCCCGCTGGTACCAAGCCCAGCGCCACACCGCCCTCACCCTCCAGCGCAGCCTGCTCTCCGAGCCCCCGTCGCGGCTGCCGGGCCTTGAGGTCGCCTGCCGGTACCAGCCCGCCGGCGCGGTCAGCGAGATAGGCGGCGACTGGTTCGACGCGATACCCCTCCAAGGCGACAAGACAGCCCTCGTCGTGGGTGACGTCATGGGCAGCGGTGTCAGCGCCGCCGCCACCATGGGCCAGTTGCGCAGCGCCACCCGCGCCTTCGCCGAACTCGACCTCGCCCCCGCCGAGGTCCTCCAGCACCTCGACCATCTGACCGAGGGAGTCGGGCACACCATCGCCACCTGCATCTACTGCGTCTACGACCCGCACCGCGGCACCTGCCGGATCTGCCTCGCCGGCCATCTGCCGCCGGCCCTGCTCCGCCCCGGCTGGCCCGCACAACTGCTCGAGCTGCCCACCGGCGCGCCACTGGGCGTGGGCGGGGTCCCCTTCGAGCCCGCCACCATCGCCTTCCGTCCCGGCGACCAACTCGCCCTCTACACCGACGGTCTGGTGGAGACCCGCAGTGATCCCATCGACACCGGCCTCGGCACCCTCCTCGACGCCCTCACCGCCACGCAAGGCCTCGACCTGGGGGAAACGTGCGACCGGGTGCTCGACATCCTCCGGCCACCCGGCGGGGAGGACGACGTCGCTCTGCTGATCGCCCGGGGGCGGGAGTAAGTACCGTTCCTAGTCAGTCAGTGAGCAGGAGTGAGTCTTGTACCCAATCCTGGTCAACTGGCGCATCCCGAACGGTGGTGGATGCACTGGTCTCCCGCGTTCGCGCCGCG
>NZ_JBSFJX010000052.1:0-53883 GCF_053598275.1 Streptomyces sp. NPDC001156
GGCCACCCGCCCCGGCAGGCACGCAGCGAGCAACCACCACCGATCTCACCGTCACGATCACCAGCCGATTGCCCGTTACCGGGACACGCTCCTAGCCACACGAACTGGGGCGACGTGTGCAGCTTCACGTCCGCGGCGGGAAGTTCCAGCGCCTCCCGCCACTGCTCGAAGGTCGCCGACGATTGGAGCTGGATGCCGATCCGGGCACCGAAGGAGTACATCGGTTCGTGGATCTTGAGGTATCCGGCGGGCAGGTGGCTGAACTCCTGCGTGATGGACAGGAGCAGCGCGAGGGCGTCGGCTTGTTCGATGATCTGAGGGTTCGGGGCGGTAGTCTCGATGCCCATCGGGGCCTCTCTTCTCTGGTGTAGGGGTCGCCGGGTCGTGGGGCTGCTCGGGCCGGGAAGCTGTGAGCGGCCCTTCGGCGTGTTCAGGTGCTGGTCAGGCGCCGAGTGGGCGGTTTCGCGTGCACTTGCGGCAGGCCATGCGGATCGGCGGGTTGCGGTGCTGGCAGGTCGGGCAGACCCAGCCGAGGAGCGCCCGTCGGCGGTCCCGCATCAGGCGCCTTCCAGGAGCCGTACGAGGGCTGCGGTGACGACGCGGTTGCGTCCGTCGAGCGGCAGCACCCTGACCGGCGACTCGCCGCGCTTGATCAGGTCGTACAGGTAGCCCTTCGAGATGCCGAGCGCGGATGCGGCCTGCGGCACGCTGCACGTGGCAGGCCATGTACGGACCTCGTCGAGCGTCGGCGTCGGCGTCGTCTCGGCCTGCGCGGTCATCGGGCCGCTCCTGCCTCGGTGCCTGCCTCGCCGTTCTCGGCGCCGGCCTCGGCCGTGACTGCCAGCAGGTCTGTGATCTCGCAGCCCAGGGCTTCAGCGAGCCGGTTGAGGACTCGCGGTGAAGCGCCTCGCCGACCGCGCTCGACCACTGACATGTGTGACGGGGTGATCCCGACCTTCGCAGCCAGTTCGACCTGGTTCAGGCCCCGTTCGATGCGGCGGCGCCGCAGTGCCTGATGGTTCTGTAGTGGTGCGGTCATGCTTCAACAGTAGAAGAAAGTTGAGGGAAGTCAAGGACGGAGTAGCGGAAAGTTGAAACCGATTTGTGAAGGATTGGTGCGGAGGGGTTCCCGGCTGTCCCGCAGGGCGGGACTCTGCGAGAGTTGACTGAAGTTGCTAAAACTTCACTGGACTAGACCGGAGTAGGAGAAAGTCATGGGCTCGCCCGAGCACGGCCCCACGGCGCCGCCGCCCGAGGCTGAACTCATCCGCCTCGCCCGCCAGGCCCGCGGTCTCAGCCCAGAGGAAGCCGCGGACCGCACCCCGGTACGCATCGGCGGCTTCCGGTGGCGCCAGATCGAGAACGGCTACAAAGGGAAGGCCGGCGCCTCCGACCTAGTCCGCGCTCCGGACAAGACGCTCGCGCACATGGCGCACACCGTCGGCGTCACGCCCAGCCGGCTCAGCGAGGCCGGCCGCGCCGATGCGGCGGAGATCCTCCGCGAGATCCAGATACAGAAGGCAGGCAAGGCGGCGAGCCTCCCGGACCCGCTGGACAACCTGGACGCGCAGCGGCAGCGCATCATCCTGGACATGCTCCAGCAGTTGCCGCCCGCGGACCGTGGGCCGGCGCTACGCAGACTTGCCGAGCGCGTCGAGGCCGGCGAGCTGGATCGGGGGCCCGACGCCTCTTCAACGGGGCCCGGTTCACGTGCAGTTGAGAAGCGTCCTACCGGATCGTAAAGTTTCAGTCACTTTTCGTGTCTGTGTGAATCACTTGAGTCAACTCCTGTCGCATTGTGTGTATCTCGCACACACGTTGACGTGTGCGGGGCACCGAGTCCCGACGTGTACAGGGGAAGAGAATGATTCTCACCTCAATCATTCTCGCGGCTGGGCTCGGCACCGCTAGCCACATCGCGTATGCGCTGCTTTTCCGGCGGTTGAGGCGCAACCTCGACCGGCAGCTCAGCGACATGCGTGCCGAGCACAACAGCGAATGGATCTTGCGAGCGTTACGAGACGTCCAGGAGGGGGATGGCGACTACGCGGCTTACGCCGCGAACGAAGTGCACCGCTGGAACTACAGCCGGCAGCCGGCCCGCCGTAAGGGGCACCTCGGCCTCTATCTGGGAGGCGGGGGAGGGCTGGCAGCCATGCTGTCGGCGTTCAGGGAAGCAGCGGGACATGCATGGCAGACGCACCGGGCACAGCTCGTAGGCGCCGCCGTTGGGGTCACCGCGGCCTCCACGGCCGCCACCGCGGTGCTCACGTCACTGCCGAACGCACCCGGAACCCTGCCGCCCTCGACCGCGCCGCCCACGCCCGCGGCGGCGACCATCACCAGTACGCCCGTGGACGTGCTGCACGCGACGCACGCGCCGTCCAGGGGCCCGACAGCACCGCCTACCGGCTCTCGGACCGATGACACGCCAACTCCGGTCCCTGCCGCCCCGATCCGCCATACGGTCACGCTGCCGCCCGCGCCGGGGCAGACTGGATTGGCAATCGTGCCGCCCGCGGGCAGCGCCTCGCCGACCGTGTCGGCCGAGGCCCCGACACCCGCGGTTTCTCCGAACGGGGTGACCTTCGTCGCCCGCTCCCCGCGGTGCATCGCCCTCGTCGTGGACCCCGCCCTGCACGCCCAGGCGTGCCTGCAGGAACGGGGGTAACGGCACAACACACCAGAGAGAAGGCCATGCCAGAGATCAAGAAAGTAATGCTGCGGGGCGGTGCCGTCAGGTACCGCTTCGTGGTCGACATCGGATACGAGGTCAAGCGCGACAAGACCACCGGCGAACCGATCGTCGACGAGGCGACCGGTCAACCGGTACTGCAGCGCAAGCAGTTGACCGTCACCAGGGACACCAAGAGGGAAGCGCAGGCCGAGCTCGCCCGCATCGAGAACGCGAAGGCGACCGGCACGTTCATCGCCCCCAGCGACCTCACGGTAGGGGAGTGGATCGACGCGTGGTTGGCCAAGAAGGCCGAGGACCTCGAAGTCACCACCATCAACGCCTACAGCGAGACCCTGCGGCACGCAAAGACCGCGCTCGGGCACGTCCGGCTCCAGGAGCTGACCGAGGAGCAAGTCGAAGCGTGGGTCGGATGGTTGCTCACCTCCGGCCGCGTCCGGGGCAGCCGAGCGGGCACGGGTCTGTCGACGACCACCGTCGACATGGCGCTGGGCCGGCTGAAGGAGGTGTTGGCCCGCGCGGTCACGAAGCGGCTCGTGCACCTGAACGCTGCCGCGAACGTCACTGTCCCGCGCAGAGCACGCAAGCAGGAACGCAAGACGAAGGTCGTCGTCGTGCCGTGGACAGCGGATGAGGTCCGCGCGTTCGTCGCGGGCATTGTCGAGGAGCGGCTGTACGCGCCGCTGCTGCTGTCCCTCATGGGCCTACGACCGGCAGAGGTGTGCGGCCTGCGCTGGTTCGACATCGACCTCGACGCGCGGACCCTGTGGATCGCCAACACGCGCACGCTGATGAACAACAGCGTCGTCGTGGAGAAGGACACCAAGAGCGAGGCCGGCGACCGCGGCCTGCCGCTGCCGGGCGTCGTCGTGGATGCCTTGCGGAAGTTCCGTGCCCAGCAGGCGAAGGAGCGGCTCGCGCTGGGCGCGGACTACGTGGACTCGGGTTACGTGGTCGTCGACGAGGTCGGCCAGGTTCTGAGGATTCGGGAAGTGCGGAAAGAGGCGTACAGGCTCATGGCTGTCCTCGGGCTGCGCAGGGTCCGTCTGTACGATGCGCGCGCGTCGTGCCTGACCTACCTCGCTAACAGCGGCGTCCCGGATCACATCTTGGCGCGGTGGGCCGGGCACACGAACGTGCGGACGACCAAGAAGTGGTACGTGAAGCCAGACACCGAGGATCTCCGCGGCGCCGCCACGGCGTGGGAGGGCCTGGCGAGTGCTCCCACCCCCGGCATGTGAGATTTTGTGAGATGTGAGAGCGTGAGCCGAGTGAGTGAGACGACTGCCGCACCCCTGCAATACCGCTTTGACGGGCCAGAAGACGCCCCGGTCCTGATCTTGGGGCCGTCGCTCGGGACAACATGGCACATGTGGGACCGTCAGGTCCCGGAACTCGCCAGGCAGTGGCGCATCTTCCGCTTCGATCTGCCCGGGCACGGCGGCGCCCCCGCGCACCCGGCGGGCTCCGTCACCGACCTGACCACCCGGCTCCTCGCCACCCTGGACGGCTTCGGTGTGCAGCGCTTCGGCTACGCGGGCTGCGCGCTCGGCGGTGCCATCGGGGTCGAACTGGCGTTGCGCCACCCCGAACGCCTCGCCTCCCTCGCCCTGATCGCCGCCTCCCCCCGCTTCGGCACGGCCGACGAGTTCCGCCAGCGCGGAGTGATCGTCCGGACCAACGGCCTCGACCCGATCGCCCGGACGTCCCCGGAGCACTGGTTCACCTCCGGGTTCGCGGCCGCCCAGCCCGCGATCACCGAGTGGGCGGTGCAGATGGTGCGCACCACGGACCCCGGCTGCTACATCGCGGCCTGCGAGGCGCTCGCCACGTTCGACGCACGGGCCGCACTCGGCCGTATCGGCGTGCCCACCCTCGTCCTGGTCGGCTCCGACGACCAGATCACCGGTCCCGCCCAGGCGCGGACCCTGGTCGCCGGGATACCCGACGCCCGTCTCGCGGTCGTCCCCGGAGCCTCCCATCTGGTGCCCGTCGAGCAGCCCGCGGCGGTCACGGATCTGCTGGTCCACCACTTCTCGACCGCGTGGCAGCCCGGATTCGAGGCGATGACCGGCCAGATGGCGGCGATCACCGCGCCTCCCGTGAAACCGGTCCTGTCCGCGGCGCCGCTGGTGGTCCCTCGGGCCGAGATCGCCCCGGTGGCGGTACCGCTCGAGCCCGGGGGCAGGCCCGATCCGTACGACGCGGGGATCAAGGTCCGCCGCGAGGTGCTCGGTGACGCGCACGTCGACCGGGCGCTCGCCGCGGCGGACGACTTCTCCGGGGACTTCCAGGAGTTCATCACCCGCTACGCGTGGGGCGAGATCTGGGACCGGCCGGGCCTCGACCGGCGGGCGCGCAGCTGTGTCACGCTCACCGCGCTGGTGGCGGGCGGCCACCTGGAGGAACTCGCCTTCCACACCCGGGCGGCCCTGCGCAACGGGCTCACTCCCGGCGAGATCAAGGAAGTGCTGCTCCAGGCCGCGGTCTACTGCGGCGTACCCGCCGCGAACAGCGCGTTCAAGGTGGCTCAGCAGGTCATCCGGGAGGAGACGACTCCACAGGCATGATCGTCAGCCGGGCAGCAGGAGCACCAGGCTCGGCGGGCCCCGGCGGCCCGGGCCGGGGCAGGATGGACGCATGAAGCTCACGAAGAAGTCGCACGCCTGCATCCAGCTCGAGAAGGACGGGCGCAGGCTCGTCATCGACCCGGGCGCCTTCAGTGAGGAGGACGCCGCGGTCGGCGCAGAGGCCATCCTCGTGACGCACGAGCACATGGATCACTTCAGCGAGGAGCGGCTGCGGGCCGGGATGGAGGCGAACCCGGCCGCCGAGATCTGGACGCTCGCGTCCGTGGCGGAGCAGATCTCCGCGGCGTTCCCGGGCCGCGTGCACACCGTTGGCCACGGCGACACGTTCAGCGCCGCCGGCTTCGACGTCCAGGTGCACGGCGAACTGCACGCCGTGATCCACCCGGACATCCCGCGCATCACCAACGTCGGGTACCTCGTCGACGGCGGCAAGGTCTTCCACCCCGGCGACGCGCTCACCGTCCCCGATCAGCCGGTCGAGACGCTGATGCTTCCGGTGATGGCCCCCTGGAACAAGATCGCCGAAGTCATCGACTACGTCCGCGAGGTCGGGCCGCGGCGCGCGTACGACATCCACGACGCCCTTCTGACGGATCTGGCCCGTCCCATCTACGACCACCAGATCGGGGCGCTGGGCGGCGCCGAGCACCTGCGGCTGACGCCGGGGGCGACGGCGGACGTCTGAGCACCGGGAGCCGGGGATGCCGGGCCGCGGGGGTTCCGTGGGACGCGGGGCCGCGTTGTCACACCCGCCGGGTAGGTTGTGAGGCATGCGCATCGCGACCTGGAACGTGAACTCGATCACCGCCCGCCTCCCGAGGCTCCTGGCCTGGCTGGAGAGCAGCGGCACGGACGTGCTGTGCCTGCAGGAGGCCAAGGTCGCCGAGCAGCAGTTCCCCTACGACCAGCTGCGCGAGCTGGGCTACGAGGCGGCGGTCCACGCCACCGGCCGGTGGAACGGCGTCGCGGTGCTCTCCCGCGTCGGCATCGAGGACGTCGTCAAGGGCCTGCCCGGCGACCCCGGCTACGAGGGCGTCGAGGAGCCCCGCGCCCTCTCCGTGACCTGCGGCCCGGTCCGCGTCTGGTCGGTGTACGCGCCGAACGGCCGCGAGGTGGAGCACCCGCACTACGCGTACAAGCTCCAGTGGTTCGAGGCGCTCAAGGCGGCCGTGGCGGGCGACGCCGGCGGCAGCCGCCCGTTCGCGGTGCTCGGCGACTACAACGTGGCGCCGACGGACGACGACGTGTACGACGTCGCTGCCTTCGAGGGCGCCACGCATGTCACCCCTGCCGAGCGCGCGGCCCTGGCCTCCCTGCGTGAGACCGGCCTCGCCGACGTCGTCCCGCGTCCGCTGAAGTACGACCACCCGTTCACGTACTGGGACTACCGTCAGCTCTGCTTCCCCAAGAACCGCGGCATGCGCATCGACCTCGTGTACGGCAACAAGCCGTTCGCGGCGGCGGTCAAGGACGCGTACGTGGACCGGGAGGAGCGCAAGGGCAAGGGCGCCTCCGACCATGCGCCGGTGGTGGTGGACCTGGACGTGTAGGGGGTTGGGAGCTGTTCGTTTTCAGACGTGCATGAGTGTGCACGAGCATGTGCTGGTTCGTGTGTTGCAGCGCGCACGACGCACGGCGGGCGCTGTCAGTGCCCGCCGGTACCGTTCTTCCTGTTGCTGATCAAGCGCTGTGGAGGGAGGGCATCGATGCGTGGTGAGTCGCTGCGCACGATCGCAGCCCCTTTCGTGGCCGTCGGCCCGTCCGGCGTGGCGATCCGCACGGTTTGGGCAGTGTCACTATGGTGCGACCGGTGTCGCCGGTGACACGCTGAGCCTATGAACATCCCCTTCCTGGGCAACTGGCGCAAGAAGCGTGGCCCCGCCTTCGGTGTGGCGGTGTTCTCCGACGACGACACCGACGCGGCCGGTGTCGGCGAACTCCTCTCCGAGTGCGAGTTGTTACGCGCACAGGCCGGGCAGGACGGTGTCGAACTCGACGACTCCGCCGCGTCCCTGGAGGCGCTCGACCAGCTGGTGCCGCGCTGGCGCGACGACGAGGAGATCCTCCCCTGGCTCGGGAACGACGCGGGCCTGTATCTGGGCACGGTGATCGTCCGTACGGTCGCTGGCGCCGCCTGGTCGATCTGGCCGAACGGCCATCCCGTGGTGCGGCTGGCCTCCGGGCGCGAGATCGACGTGGTGGCCGACGGGCACACCTGGGCCGCCACGGGCGCCCCTGAACTCTCCTACGTATACGCCGAGGTGACCGAGGCCTAGCAGTGCCGCGGCCAGTGCCTCGCCTCAGCGCCCGGTAAATACGGCTAATCACCGAAAGGTGCGTGTCGGGTGTCGGGCCCGTTCCCGTCCGGATAGGTTGCGGGGCCTGCGGCACTCGGCGAGTAGGACGGGCTGGGCATGGCGGGCGATCCGCTGATCGAGCTTCACGGCGTGAACAAGTGGTACGGCGACCTGCACGTCCTGCAGAACATCGAGCTCACGGTCGGCAAGGGCGAGGTGGTCGTGGTCGTCGGCCCGTCGGGATCGGGCAAGTCCACGCTCTGCCGGACGATCAACCGGCTGGAGACCATCCAGTCCGGCACGATCAGACTCGACGGCCGGCCGCTGCCCGAGGAGGGCAGGGCACTCGCCCGTCTCCGTGCCGACGTGGGCATGGTCTTCCAGTCCTTCAACCTCTTCGCCCACAAGACCGTCCTCCAGAACGTCTCGCTCGCCCCGGTCAAGGTCCGCCGACGTAGCAGGGATGAGGCCGACCGGCGCTCCCTCGAACTCCTCGACCGCGTCGGCCTGGCTTCCCAGGCGTCGAAGTACCCGGCCCAGCTCTCCGGCGGCCAGCAGCAGCGCGTCGCCATCGCCCGCGCCCTCGCCATGGAGCCCAAGGCGCTTCTGTTCGACGAGCCGACCTCCGCCCTGGACCCCGAGATGATCAACGAGGTCCTGGAGGTCATACGGCGGCTCGCCCGCGACGGGATGACGATGGTCGTGGTCACCCACGAGATGGGTTTCGCTCGCGCCTCCGCCCACCGTGTCGTCTTCATGGCGGAGGGCCGGCTGGTGGAGGACCGCACCCCCGAGGAGTTCTTCACCGATCCGCACAGCGACCGCGCCAAGGACTTCCTGTCCAAGATCCTCAAGCACTGACCGGGGGGTGTGCGATCCGTGATCCGAACCAGATCCGTGTGCCTCGCCCTCGCGCTGCTCGTCGCTTCGGCGGCCGCCGCCTGCGGCAAGGAGGGCAGTCCGCCCACCAAGGGGCCGGCGACGGACAGGCTCCCGCACTACCAAGTGGCCCAGGGGTTCCGGCTCCCCGGCTCGCCCACCTGGGAGCGGGCCAGGAAACGCGGCTACTTCGTCGTCGGCGCCAAGGAGGACCAGCCCTACCTCGGCGAGAAGGACCCGGCCACGGGTATCTACTCCGGGTTCGACATCGAGATCGCGAGGATGATGTCGGCCTCTCTCGGCCTCTCCCCGAAGACGATCCGCTTCCTGACCATCGCCTCCGCCAACCGTGAAACAGCCCTGCAGAACGGGCAGATCGACTACTACGTCGGCACCTACACCATCAACGCCCTGCGCAAGAAGCTCGTCGGATTCGCGGGCCCGTACTTCATGGCCGGCCAGGACCTGCTGGTCCGCCAGGACGAGCACGGCGTCGACGGCCCGCAGGACCTCGACGGCAAACGCGTGTGCTCGGTGGCCGGTTCGACTCCGTACCAGCGCATCAAGAAGGAGTACCCGAAGGCGGCCCTGGTCGCCTACGACACCTACTCCGTCTGCGTCGACAACCTGCTCACGTACCAGGTCGACGCCGTCACCACCGACGACGCCATCCTCATCGGCTTCGCGGCGAAGGCCCCGAAGGAACTCAGGGTAGTCGGCAGGCCCTTCTCCAAGGAGCCCTACGGCATCGGCGTTCCGCGCAGCGACAACTCCCTCCGATTCGCCCTCGACGACGCGCTGGAGGCCCGTATCAAGGACGGCGACTGGAAGAAGGCGTTCGAGGCGACGCTCGGCCTGTCCGGGGTGCCCGCGCCCACCCCGCCCGCGATCGACCGCTATCCGGCGACCTGAACGAGGCACGTGTGAAGGTACTGACCGACAACCTCTCCGTCTTCGCCGAGGGCTTCCTCGGCACCGTCGAACTCACCGTCTACTCCTCGCTGCTGGCCCTCACGCTCGGCTTCGTGATGGCCTCCTTCCGGGTCGCGCCCGTGCGCTCCCTGAGGGCCTTCGGCACCGCGTGGGTGACGGTCCTGCGCAACACCCCGCTCACCCTGCTGTTCTTCGCGGTCCTGCTCGGGCTGCCGCGCTTTGGGCTCGTGCTGCCCTTCATGGTGTTCGCCGTGCTGGCACTCGGCTGCTACACCTCGGCGTTCGTCTGCGAGGCACTGCGCTCCGGCATCAACACGGTGCCGACCGGCCAGGGCGAGGCGGCGCGCAGTCTCGGGATGACCTTCCGGCAGACCCTGTCGCACATCGTGCTGCCGCAGGCCTTCCGCTCGGTGATCCCGCCGGTCGGCTCGATCCTGATCGCGCTGGCCAAGAACTCGGCGATCGCGGGCGCCTTCAGCGTGACCGAACTGCTCGGCACCTACCGGACGTTGAGCGAGCTCGGCTACAACGTCGTCTGGACGTTCTTCTGGATCGCCGTCGGCTATCTGGTCATCACCGGCGCCATCAGCGCGCTCTTCAACCTCCTGGAGCGCCGCTGGGGAATCGCCCGATGACCGGCAAGGCCGCGGTCACCACGGCCCTCTACGACATCCCCGGCCCCCGGGCCCGGCAACGGCACCGCTTCTTCGCGGCCGTTGCCGCCGTCGTCCTTCTCGGAATCGTCGCCTGGATCGTGTATCTCCTCGTCGACACCGGCCAGTTCTCGTACACGAAGTGGATGCCCTTCGAGTACAAGGGAATTCAGGAGCTTCTGCTGCGAGGCCTCGGCAACACGCTCAAGGCCTTCTCGATGGCGGCCGTGCTCTCGCTGGCCCTCGGCGGGGTCCTCGCCACCGGACGCCTCTCCGAACACGCCCCCGTACGCTGGCTGTCGACGCTCGTCGTCGAGTTCTTCCGCGCCATGCCGCTGCTGGTGATGATCTTCTTCATCTTCGTGGCGCTGAAGGTGCAGCCCCTGCCCGCACTGGTCGCGGGACTCACCCTCTACAACGGGTCGGTGCTCGCCGAGGTGTTCCGCTCCGGGATCGCCTCGGTGGACCGAGGCCAGCGGGAGGCCGCCTACGCGCTCGGCATGCGCAAGACGCAGGTCATGTCGTACGTCCTTGTGCCGCAGGCCGTACGGGCCATGCTGCCCGCCATCATCAGCCAGTTGGTGGTGGCGCTGAAGGACACCTCCCTCGGGTTTCTGATCACCTATGAGGAGTTTCTTCACGCCGGGAAGCTCATCGCCTCGAACCTCGACTACGATTTGCCGTTCATCCCTGTGGTGTTGGTGATCTCACCGATCTACATCGGGATGTGCATGGTGCTCTCGCGGGTCGCGCAATGGGCGTCCCGGTGGGAGCGGCGCAGTCCCAAGACCGAGGCCGTGGACATCGCCACGGCCGGGGCGGGGACGTTGCTGCCGGGTGGGATTCCCCCCACGGCCCCGGGACCGTAGGGGGAGGAGGGCGGCAGCCACAGGGCCAGGCCCGGCCGGCGCCGGCCGGAGATCACTGCTCGCGCAGCGGAACGGACGCATAGGACGGATCGTCCGCCGGCGATGAGAAGGTCAGCTGCGCGCCGGACGGGTTGTGCTCGATGTACAGCGGGTCGACCGTGTCGACGACCAGGGCGAGCCGGTGCCCGGCCGGGACGTCGTAGGCCGTGGAGAACAGCTCCAGGTCGACGCCGAACGGCTGGCCGGGCGTCTGCCCGTACCAGGTGTACGGCGCGTTGCTGACCAGCTTGCCGAGGCCGAGCGGGCCCACGTCGTACAGGTACGCGACGAGGGTGCCGCTCTCCTTGGTGCCGGTGACCGTGGTGTGCAGCCTCACCGTGCCGCGGATCCGCTGGGCGGTGGCGGACTTCTGCGACTGCCAGACGGCGGCCCAGCGGCGCGGGAGGAGAGGGATGGAGGCGATCGGGGGCACCCGCGCCACCTGGTCGAGGATGCTGGAGAGGAAGATGACCCCGCCGTCGGCGCCGGAATCGACGTTCGCGTGGATCGTGGTGGTACCGGCGAGGTCGATCTTCCTGCTGGTCGCGGCCACCGACTTCCAGTCCGGGTAGCCCTCGTAGCCGTCCGTGGAACGGGACTTGAGCTGTACGGGTTGCTCCCTGTCGATGCCGTTGTCCACACCCTTGAGGTAGTGGTCCAGCCACCGCTGCGTGTCGCCCCACACGTCGTTGGGCAGCCCGAACAGTCCGGGCAGCTCGGCGGTGGCGTGGTCGCCGGGCCGCAGTTCGAGTCTCTTCGGGACCTTCAGCTTCTCGTAGAAGTCCGCGTATCCGTTGACCGGGAAGATCGTGTCGCCCCAGGCGTTGGCGAGCATGATCGCCGCGCCGTTCCTGTTGAGCTGATCGAGGTAGGTGGCGGGCGAGCGCTTCTTGCCCCAGGCGATGAGTTCCTGTTCCTTGGCCAGGTTGGAGGCGTAGAAGTCGTTGAACACCTGCCTGACTTCGGGGCTCTCCCGGCCGGTGAGCGTCGCCGCACCGTCCAGCAGGGCCGCCGCCTGCAGATGCTGGGTGCGGCCGGAGTAGATCGAGCCGATCAGGTCCGACCAGCCGCTGAGCGAGGCGACCGCCTTGATGCGCTTGTCGTGCGCGGCGGCCAACAGGCTGATGCCGGCGCCGTAGGAGACGCCCGCCATGCCGATGTGCCGGGCGTCGGAAGGTGTGTTGGCGAGCGCCCAGTCGATGACCTTGGAGGCGTCCGCTATGTCGGGCGGCCCCGCCACTTCTATCTCGCCGCCGGACTGCCAGAACCCGCGGACGTTGTAAGCGACCACGACGTAACCGGAGTCGGCGAGCTTCTGGGCCTGGGCGAGGTATTCGACCTGCGGCAGACCCCAGCTCGTCGGAAGCACGACGAGCGGATAGCGTCGCGTGCCGTCGGCGCCTTGGGGCGTGGCGACGTTCGCCTTGAGGACGGTGCCGCCGTCGCCGGCGATGTCGACGAACCGCACGGCACCGGAGGCCTGAGCGGCAGGGGCGAGCCCAAGGGCACTGCCGGCGATCAGCGTCGCCGAGACGGCACCCACGGCGGTCGTACGCAGGGCCTTGCGTGAAGTTCCCACGGGTCACTCCTCACTCGTTCAGTGCAAAGTGACCAGACGGTAACCTCAAGCCATTACCGGAGGTAACCCGTCGGTAAGTTACGTGGGAGTAACGATTGTTGACGTGCGGACGGACCTAGGCGGCACGGTGGGAGTTACGGGGCGCCGGCACCGGAGCGGGAGCCTGGGCGGCCCGGGTGACGTCCTTCACCAGTTCGACCACATCTGGCCCGTACGCCTGCGAGTTGACGACCTTCAGCAGCAGGACGAAGGAGTTGCCGCCGTGCTTGCGCGCCAGTCGCTCGTGATGGCGCGCGAGATAGCGCGTCGCCGCCTGGTTGGTGATCGCGCGCTGGCCGCAGAACAGGAAGACCGGCCGCGCGCCGTGCCCCTGGTCCGCGGTGAGCCGCGCGAGGATCACGAACTCGGCCTTGCCGGCCTCCAGTCCGTAGCGCTCGCCGCCTATCCTGAACGCCCCTCGCTCCGGGCCCGGTTCGGGGTCGGTGTTCACCTCGATGCCCGGTAGCAGGGAGTGCAGATGCGCCGCCATCCGGCGGTTCGACGCCGGGCCGCCGACACAGAACTCGGTACGCTCGCCGAAGCCCTGCTGGGCCGCGTCGTGCGCTATGACCTGGGCGTTGGCGCCGCAGTCCTTGATGAGCGCGGACAACTCCAGCAGCGCGAACACGTCGTGGCGCGTCACCGTCAGCTCGGGGCCGCCCGCGTCGCGGTTGACCACCAGCAGCGACTCGGAGTTGTCGGGCAGCCCGAAGAATGCCTGCTTGCGGCGGAGTTTCCGCCTCCAGAGATACGTACGGGCCAGCCAGCCGAGGGCCGCGCTGATGCCGGCCGCGACCACTCCCAGGACGATATTGCGCACGTCGTCGTTCATGGGCGCGCATGCTAGCGGGCCAAGATGGACCGGTGTTCGATGGGACTGACGGGACCATGGCAATCCGGTTACGCTCGGCGGACGGTCGCGGCGAGTGAGCCAATGGGGCGCGCCGGTGTCGAGGGGCCATGGGGCCGCCTCCCGTGCGAGCGAAACCGGGCGCGGGGGAGCGCGGAGACCTGAAGGGCTGAGCACAACCGGGCCCTGGACACCGGCTGCGGCACCCGGAGGCGAGCCCAGCCATGGAGGAGCCTGGAGGTACGAATGCGTCGCCCTGTCGCACGGAATCTGGCGGTCCTGGCGGTCTCAGCCGCCATGGTGTCGGTGGGAGCGGCGGCCCCGCCGCAGGCCGCCCGCCCGGCTCCCGGAAAGGTCCCCGTGGCCGTGGGCTACGGCGGTGCCGTGTCCAGCGTCGACGCGGACGCCACAGCCGCCGGTATCGAGGTTCTCAGAAAGGGCGGCAACGCGGTGGACGCGGCCGTCGCCACGGCCGCCGCGCTCGGCGTCACCGAGCCCTACTCCGCGGGCATCGGCGGAGGCGGCTACTTCGTCTACTACGACGCCAAGTCGCGCACCGTCCACACGATCGACGGCCGGGAGACGGCCCCCCTCACCGCGGACTCCCGCCTCTTCGTGGAGAACGGCAAGGCGCTCGCCTTCGCCGACGCGGTCAGCAGCGGGCTGAGTGTGGGCACCCCGGGCACGGCCGCGACCTGGCAGAAGGCGCTGGACGAATGGGGCACCGAGCGCCTTCGCACCGTCCTGAAGCCGGCCGAGCGGATAGCCCGCGACGGGTTCACCGTCGACGACACCTTCCGCTCGCAGACCGCGTCCAACGAGACCCGCTTCCGGTACTTCCCGGACACGGCCGAGCTGTTCCTGCCGGGAGGGCAGCTCCCCGCGGTCGGCTCCAGCTTCAAGAACCCCGACCTCGCCCGGACCTACGAGGAGCTGGGCCGCAAGGGCATCGGCGCGATCTACCACGGCGACCTCGGCGAGGACATCGTCGCCACCGTGAACAAGCCGCCCGTCGACCCGGCCGCGGGCTGGAACGCCCGCCCGGGCAGGCTCTCCGAGCAGGACCTCGCGGCGTACCGCGCGAAGCTCCAGGCGCCCACGAGGACCTCGTACCGCGGTCTGGACGTCTACTCGATCGCGCCCTCCTCCTCCGGCGGCACGACGGTCGGCGAGGCCCTCAACATCCTGGAGCGGACGGACCTGTCCAAGGCGAGCGAGGTCCAGTATCTGCACCACTTCATCGAGGCGAGCCGCATCGCGTTCGCGGACCGGGGGCGCTGGGTCGGCGACCCCGTCTACGAGGACGTGCCGACGAAGGAGCTGCTGTCGCAGAAGTACGCCGACTCGCGCGCGTGCCTGATCAAGGACGACGCGGTGCTCACCAGCCCGCTCGCGCCGGGCGACCCTCGCCACCCGGCGGCCTGCGGCAGTGGGGGCAAGGCCGCCCCCACCACGTACGAGGGTGAGAACACCACCCACCTCACGGTCGCCGACAAGTGGGGCAACGTCGTCTCCTACACGCTCACCATCGAGCAGACCGGCGGCAGCGCGATCACCGTCCCGGGCCGCGGCTTCCTCCTCAACAACGAGCTCACGGACTTCTCCTTCACGCCCGCCGACCCGGCCGTCCACGACCCGAACCTGCCCGGCCCCGGCAAGCGCCCGCGCTCCTCGATCTCGCCGACGATCGTGCTCGACAAGCAGGGCCGGCCGGTCGTGGCGCTCGGCTCGCCCGGCGGCGCCACCATCATCACGACCGTGCTGCAGACCCTGACCGGCTTCCTCGACCGGCATCTGCCGCTCGTGGACGCGATCGCCGCACCGCGGGTCAGCCAGCGCAACGCCGCCCAGACCGAACTCGAACCCGGCCTCTACGACAGTCCCCTGCGGGCACAGCTCGAGGCGATCGGCCACTCCTTCAAGCTGAATCCGGAGATCGGCGCCGCCACCGGTGTGCAGCGGCTGCCCGACGGCAAGTGGCTCGCGGCGGCCGAGAAGGCACGGCGCGGCGGCGGGTCCGCCATGGTGGTGAACCCGGTGCCGTAGCGGCCACGCGGCTCACTCGGGGCGGGCGGCCCCGTTCCCTTCGGGGCGGGCCGTCTCGCCGCCCTGCACAGCGGGGGGTGCCGTGGCCGGCTCCGTGGCGGTGCCCTGGGGCGCGGAGCCCGTCCCGTCCGACCGTGCGGCGGGCGGCTCGGTGCGGAAGGCGAGGTCGCCTTCCGCGACGTCCACCACGACCCGGCCGCCCCGCTCGATATGGCCGTCCAGCAGCAGCCGGGAGAGCTTGTTGTCGACCTCCCGCTGGATGGTGCGGCGCAGCGGCCGGGCACCGTACTCCGGCTGGAAGCCGCGCTGTGCCAGCCAGTCGACGGCCGCCTCGGTGAACGTGACGTGGATGTCCTGGGCGTGCAGCCGGCGGCGTGTCTTGTCGAGCATCAGGTCCGTGATGCGCCGCAGCTGCTCGGCCGTCAGTTGCCGGAAGATCACGATCTCGTCGATGCGGTTGAGGAACTCGGGCCGGAAGTGCTCGCGCAGCGGACGCAGGATCTGCTCCCGGCGCGCCTCCTCGTCCGCGTCCGGGCCGCCCGGACCGAACCCGATGCCGGCGCCGCGCCGGGTGATGGCCTCGGAGCCGAGGTTGCTGGTCATGACGATGACGGTGTTGGTGAAGTCCACCGTGCGGCCCTGGGCGTCGGTGAGGCGGCCGTCGTCGAGGACCTGGAGCAGGATGTTGAAGACGTCCGGGTGCGCCTTCTCGACCTCGTCGAGCAGCAGCAGCGAGTACGGGTGCCGCCGCACCACCTCGGTGAGCTGGCCGGCCTCCTCGTGCCCGACGTACCCGGGCGGGGCGCCGACCAGGCGGCTGACGGTGTGCCGCTCCTGGTACTCGCTCATGTCGAGCCGCACCATGCGCTCCTCGCTGCCGAACAGCACCTCGGCCAGCGCGCGGGCCAGTTCGGTCTTGCCGACGCCGGTCGGACCGAGGAAGAGGAAGCTGCCGATCGGCCGTTCGGGGCTGGACAGGCCTGCGCGAGAGCGCAGCACCGAATCGGCGACCACGCTGACCGCCTCGTCCTGCCCGACGACCCGCTGGTGCAGATGCTGTTCGAGCTGGAGCAGCCGTTCCTTCTCCTCCTCGGTGAGCCGGCTGACCGGGATGCCGGTGAGCCGGGAGACGACCTCGGCGATGGCCTCGGCGGTCACCTCCAGGTGCTGGCCCTCGTCGGCCTGGGTGTCTCCGGAGGCCTGCCCGATCCGCTCCTTCAGCCCGGTGATCCGGTCCCGCAATTGCGTGGCCTGTTCGTACTGCTCGTCGGCCACCGCCTGGTCCTTGTCCCTGGTCAGCTGTTCGACCTCGCGCTCCATGGCCCGTACGTCCGTGCCCTTGGTCCGGGCGCGCAGCCGCACCCGGGCCCCGGCCTGGTCGATGAGGTCGATCGCCTTGTCCGGCAGATGACGGTCGGTGAGATAGCGGTCGGAGAGTTCGACGGCCGCGACCAGCGCCTCGTCGGTGTAGCGGACCTGGTGGTGCGCCTCGTAGCGGTCGCGCAGTCCACGCAGGATCTCGATGGCGTCCGTGACGGACGGCTCGGGAACCAGGATCGGCTGGAAGCGGCGGGCCAGCGCCGCGTCCTTCTCGATACGGCGGTACTCCACCAGCGTGGTGGCGCCCACGACATGCAGTTCACCGCGGGCCAGGGCGGGCTTGAGTATGTTGCCCGCGTCCATGGACCCGCCCTCCGTGCCGCCGCCACCGGCGCCCACCACGGTGTGCAGCTCGTCGATGAAGACGATCAATTCGTCCGAGTGCGCGCGGATCTCGCCCACGATGTTGTTGAGCCGCTCCTCGAAGTCGCCCCGGTAGCGGGTGCCGGCGACCACCCCGGTCAGGTCCAGGGCGACGACCCGGCGGCCGAGGAGGATGTCGGGCACGTCGCCGTCGGCGATGCGCTGGGCGAGTCCCTCCACGATGGCGGTCTTGCCGACGCCCGCGTCTCCGATGAGCACGGGGTTGTTCTTGCCCCGGCGGGAGAGCACCTCGATGGTCTGCTCGATCTCCTCGTCCCGCCCGATCACGGGATCGATACGGCCCTGGCGCGCGAGGCCGGTGAGATCGTGGCCGTACTTGTCGAGAGTGGGGGTCGGGCTGGGCCGCGGCCGCTCCGGACGTGCCTGCGCGGCCTCCCCGACCTCGGGCGGCGGGGAGGGAGGCGCGAAGTGCGCGGAGTGCAGGATGTGCCCGGCGGCCGAGTCCGGGTTCGCGGCCAGGGCGCTGAGCACATGCTCCGGGCCGATGTACCCGGCGCCGCTCGCCCGGGCCAGTTCGTGCGCGTCCAGCAGGGCGCGTTTGACGGCGGGCGTCAGGGAGAGCGAGGTGGGCGGCGGCGCCTCGCGCGAGCCCTGGGGCGGGCCGGACCGCTGGTCGATCTCCGTCGCCAGTGAGTCGGGATCCGTTCCGGCACGGCTGAGCAGGCTCCGGGTGGGTTCGGCGGCGAGCGCGGCGCGCAGGAGGTGCTGGGTGTCGAGATCGCGGCTGCCGTGCTGGGCCGCGTACTGCGCCGCCCCGACGACCAGTTGCCGGGCGGGCTCGCTCAGCAGCCGTCCGAGATCGATCTGCCGGGGACCGGGACGCTGTCCGCCGAAGATCCGGGAGAAGAACTCTGCGAAGGGGTCCGAGCCGTAGCCCTGCGGACCGTTGAACCCGCTGGTCATGGCCATCCGTTCCGGCGTCCCGGCGGGGCCCGGGACACGCTCGTTGATCGACGTGCCGGTGCCGGGTGCCCGGGCGGGGCCCGGCTACACCTGTGGGGCGCACCTGCCGCTCGTACCACGATGGCACGATCCCCTGCGGCGGGCACCTTCGGAGCCGCGTGCCGGGAGGCCGCCTGCGATCTCCGCGGCGCTCATGGCCGAACGGGTTCGCGCAGCTCCGCCGCAGGTCCCGCGGACGCCGTACGCGTCACGGCGGCTCGCTCCCTCAAGAGGCCTGCCGTGCGGTGAGGATCCGCGGGCCAGCGTCCGTGATCGCCACCGTGTGCTCCGTGTGCGCGGCACGGGAGCCGTCGTCCGTGCACAGGGTCCAGCCGTCGGGGGCCGCGTGATAGCTGTCCGTGCCGCCGCCGATGAGCATGGGCTCGATGGCCAGGACCATGCCGTGGCGCAGCCGGAGCCCGCGGCCCGGGCGGCCCTCGTTCGGGACCGCGGGATCCTCGTGCATCCTGCGGCCCACACCGTGCCCGCCGAAATCGTCCATGATGCCGTACCCGGCGGCCCGGCACACCGAGCCGATCGCATGGGCGATGTCCCCGATGCGGTTGCCGACGACGGCCGCCTCGATGCCGGCCGCGAGGGCCCGCTCCGCGGTCTCGACCAGCCGCAGGTCCTCGGGCCGGGGCCTGCCCACGACGAAGCTGATCGCCGAGTCGCCGACCCAGCCGTCCAGTTCGGCGCCGCAGTCCACGGAGACCAGGTCGCCGTCGCGCAGCCGGTAGCCGTCCGGGATCCCGTGCACGATCGCGTCGTTGACGGACGCGCAGATGACCGCCGGGAAGGGGGTCGGCGCGAAGGAGGGGCGGTAGCCGAGGAACGGCGAGCGCGCACCCGCGTCGCGCAGCACCCCGTGGGCCACCTCGTCCAGTTCCAGCAGGGAGACGCCCACGCCGGCGGCGTTCCGCACCGCCGTGAGGGCCCGGCCGACGACCTGCCCTGCCGCGTGCATGGCATCGATCGACGGATCTGTCTTGAGTTCCACCATGCCAATTACTATACCGGTCGCGCTGTGGGGGACCGGTATTAGAATGGGCGCATGGTGCGCAACCCGTTGACCCCCGAAGAGCGCGAACGCGGCGAGCGGCTCGGGCTGTTGCTGCGCGAGGCCCGCGGGTCCCGCAGCATGGCGGAAGTGGCCGCGGGCGCCGGGATCTCCGCCGAGACCCTCCGCAAGATCGAGACCGGGCGCGCACCGACCCCCGCGTTCTTCACGGTCGCTGCGCTGGCCCGGGTGCTCGGCCTGTCCCTGGACGAACTCGTCGGACTGTGCGCGCCGGTGGCGGCCTGAACCGCGGACGCCCCCCGTTGGCCGACGGCGGCGCACAGGGTGCGGGACGCTCCCGTGAGGTTGTCCGGGCGCGGCCTGAAAACTCCCTGTAGCCGATCCGTAACACGGCTGGTGTTTCCTACCGGACCGGGGTACTCCACTCGGGCGGGAGCTGGCGATGGCTGTGGATCGACTCCCGGGCGGGGTGCGGGAATTCGCGGACTACCTGAACGCGCTGCTGACGCGGCTCGACCAGGGCGGCGGCTGGTGCGGAGTGTTCTGGCAGCGCGACCCGGAGGGGATGCGGGCCTGCCTCGACGGGCGGGAGGTGCCGCCCTGGGACGTCGTGGAGGCGCTGCTGCACGACCTCGGAGCGGCATACGGTCCCGAGGCCGCCACCGGGGAGGCCGAGCGGGCGCGGGCGCTGCACGGTGCCTCGCTCGCCGCGTACGACGCCGGGCCCGGCGGCGGGGACGCCCTCGGGCACCGGCTCGATGTGATGCTCCACGAGCAGCGCCGTGCGGCCGATCGTCAGGCGGACCTCGGCCGCCGGCTCGAGAACGCCGCGACGCGCGAGGAGGCCGACTCGCTCCGTCTCGACCTGGCCTGGGCCCACGACGACCACGAACGCGCCACGGCCCGCTGCGGGGAACTCCGGCGCCGCATGGAAGCCCTCGACCACCGCGCCACGCGTCCACTCGCCGAGGGCGCGGGTGATTTCCGGGCGGCGGGCGCCGTGGACGGCGGGTGGCCGGGGGAGACCGGAGGCGGGGCGGTGCGCGGGAGGGAGGGCCAGCGCGACCGGGGCGCCTCGGGTCCGCTCTCCCAGGGTGCGGGTGATTTCCGGGCGACCGGCCCTGTGGACGGCGGGTGGCCGGGGGAGACAGCGAGCACGGCAGTGCGCGGGACGGGCCGGGATGGCGAAGCGGTCGGCCGGGGCGCCGAGGTCCACCCGGTCGGTGGCGGCGGGTGGCCGGAAGGCCGTGTGGCGGACGGGCCGGATGGTGCCGGTGGCGGGCCGGGCGGTGCTGGTGCGGAGTGGCCGGAGGCCCGCCGCGCAGACCCGGCTCGGGCGCGATCGGCACGGTGGCCGGAGGGCCTGGATGCTTCTGGGGTGCCGGTCGGCGACCGCGGGTGGCCGGAAGGCCGTGGGGCGAGCGGGCAGGATGGTGTCGGTGGAGGGCCGGGCGGTGCTGGTGCCGAGTGGCCGGAGGCCCGCCGCGTGGCCCCGGCACGGTGGCCGGAGGGCCGGGATGCGTCCGGCGTGCCGGTCAGCGGACCCGGGCGGCCCGACGGGAGTGACGCCGGCGGTCCCGGCGCAGGTGCGCAGGCCCCCTCAGTGGAGGCGCGACGGGAGGCCGACGGGGGGCCCGCGACCGCGAGGCCTCGGGACGGCGGTGGCGTCGACGGCGGCTCCGTGTGGCCGGACGGCCACCCTGGCCCTGAGGAGCACGGGTCCGGCTCTCGCGCCGGCGGCCGGCCACCTGCCGATTCGGCCGCACCCCACCCGCCCGTCGCCGAAGAGCCCCACCCGGCGGCCGGGCAGTCCGAGGACCCCGTCAAGCAGCGCTCCCGACGCCGCCCCCGCGGCAGCGCGCGATTCGCCGGCGTGATGGACGTACAAGAGGCGTCCGCGGGTCCCGCGCCCGCACCGGCCACGAGCCCTCGCGGCCCGCGTGGCGCCCGCTTCGCCGGGGCCACGGCCGCCGGGCCCCCGGCGGATACCCCGTCACGCCGGGACGTCCCCGACGAGACGGACCGGCGCCTCACCGCGGAGACGGTCGCGGCCCTCACCCGGTTACGCGCGGAGGGCCGCAGTGGCGAGGCGCACGCCCTGCTCGTCGAAGCCGCCCACTGGCCGCCCGCCCGCTACCCGCTGCTCGCCGACGAACTGCACCGAGCGGGCCTCCACGCGGACTGGACCACCCTTCTGTGGGAGGCAGCCTCGCTGTCCGTCGCAGGCCTGGTCGCCGCCGCTGATGCGCTCACCTCGGCGGGCCGGACCGCGGACGGCGAGCAGATGCTCCGCCAGGGCGTGGTGCGCCCCGCCGGGGAGATCGGTGAGGCCGTGCTCGGGCTGAGCGAGGGGCGCCGGCACCGCGAGGTCCGCGCCCTTCTCGACGTATACGTACGCGCCCGTACCCCCGAGGAGGCGGCCCGCAGTGCCGCGCCGGACCCGCAGCGGCTCGTACCGCTGCTTCTGGAGGCGGCCCGAGGGGTCTCCGACCAGAGGCACTGGGATCTCGTCCATGCCCTCAGAGTCGCCGGACTCCCCGCTTGAGCGGCCCGCGGGCCATCCGAGCACTCACCCGCAGGGGTGCGAAACGTGATCGACTCAGCGGGTTGACGACGATGGTCTTGGCAAGGCCGTCCCAGAGGCTTACGTTCGAGCCTCTACCACCTGTGTCTACGGGCGTAGAGGCTCTGACGTCCCTGCGGCGGACAACAGGCAAAGGAGCGGCACCATGGCCCACGTCGTACGCGCCGCACTGGTCCAGGCGACCTGGACCGGTGACACCGAATCCATGATCGCCAAACATATGGAGCACGCCCGCGAGGCGGCCCGGCAGGGCGCGAAGATCATCGGCTTCCAGGAAGTCTTCAACGCCCCCTACTTCTGCCAGGTCCAGGAGCCCGAGCACTACCGCTGGGCCGAGCCGGTGCCGGACGGCCCCACGGTCACCCGAATGCAGGAACTGGCCCGCGAGACCGGGATGGTGATCGTCGTCCCCGTCTTCGAGCTCGAGCAGTCCGGCTTCTACTACAACACCGCGGCCGTGATCGACGCGGACGGCAGCTACCTCGGCAAGTACCGCAAGCACCACATCCCGCAGGTCAAGGGCTTCTGGGAGAAGTACTACTTCAAACCGGGCAACCTCGGCTGGCCCGTCTTCGACACCGCGGTCGGCAGGGTCGGCGTGTACATCTGCTACGACCGCCACTTCCCGGAGGGCTGGCGGCAACTCGGACTCAACGGCGCCCAGTTGGTGTACAACCCGTCCGCCACCTCGCGCGGCCTGTCCGCCTATCTCTGGCAGCTCGAACAGCCCGCCGCCGCCGTTGCCAACGAGTACTTCATCGCCGCCATCAACCGCGTCGGCCGGGAGGAGTACGGCGACAACGACTTCTACGGAACGAGCTACTTCGTCGACCCGCGTGGGCAGTTCGTGGGGGAGGTCGCCGACGACAAGGAGGAGGAGCTCGTCGTCCGGGACCTCGACTTCGATCTCATCGAAGAAGTGCGGCAGCAGTGGGCGTTCTACCGCGACCGCCGCCCCGACGCGTACGAAGGACTGGTGAAGCCGTGAGTGACCTGCACGCCCGCCACAGGGCCGTCCTGCCCGACTGGCTGGCCCTCTACTACAAGGAGCCCCTGGAGATCACCCATGGCGAGGGCCGCCATGTCTGGGGCGGCGACGGGAAGAAGTATCTCGACTTCTTCGGCGGCATCCTCACCACGATGACCGCGCACGCGCTGCCCGAGGTCACCAAGGCGGTGACCGAGCAGGCCGGACGGATCCTGCACTCCTCGACCCTCTACCTCAACCGGCCGATGGTCGAACTCGCCGAGCGTATCGCCCAGTTGAGCGGCATCCCGGACGCCCGTGTCTTCTTCACCACGTCCGGCACCGAGGCCAACGACACCGCGCTGCTGCTCGCGACGACGTACCGGCGCAGCAACCAGATCCTGGCGATGCGCAACAGCTACCACGGCCGTTCCTTCAGCGCGGTCGGCATCACCGGCAACCGCGGCTGGTCCCCGACCTCGCTGTCCCCGCTGCAGACCCTGTACGTCCACGGCGGCGTCCGCACCCGCGGCCCGTTCGCCCACCTGGGCGACGCCGAGTTCATCGCGGCCTGCGTCGAGGACCTCAAGGACCTGCTCGGGCACACACGGCCGCCCGCGGCGCTGATCGCCGAGCCCATCCAGGGCGTCGGCGGCTTCACCTCGCCGCCGGACGGGCTGTACGCGGCCTTCCGCGACGTGCTCCAGGAGCACGGCATCCTGTGGATCGCCGACGAGGTGCAGACCGGCTGGGGCCGCACCGGCGACCACTTCTGGGGCTGGCAGGCCCACGGCCGCAGCGGACCGCCGGACATGCTCACCTTCGCCAAGGGCATCGGCAACGGCATGTCCATCGGCGGTGTCGTCGCCCGCGCCGACATCATGAACTGCCTGGACGCCAACTCCATCTCGACGTTCGGCGGCACCCAGATCACGATGGCGGCAGGTCTCGCCAACCTCTCGTATCTGCTGGAGCACGACCTGCAGGGCAATGCCCGGCGCGTGGGCGGGCTGCTGCTGGAGCGCCTGCGGGCCGTCGCCGCGCAGCTGCCGGCCGTACGGGAGGTGCGCGGACGCGGCTTGATGATCGGCGTCGAGCTGGTGCGGCCGGGCACCGACCAGGCCGACCCGGACGCGGCGTCCGCGGTGCTCGAGGCGGCCCGCGAGGGCGGTCTGCTGATCGGCAAGGGCGGCGGCCACAACACCAGCGTGCTGCGCATCGCCCCACCGCTCACGCTCACCGTCGCGGAGGCCGAAGAGGGCGCCGCGATCCTCGAGCGAGCCCTGGCGAGCGTCCACTGATGGTCCAGCCCCTCGACAGCGCCGTCACGAGGTGTCTTCGGTAAGACCAGAGCAAGGGAAGACAGCCATGACCACCGCCTTGGAACCCGCCCTGTCGGTACGCCAGGTCCTCACGCTGGACCGGGTGCTCGCCGGAGAGCCCGAGGTGGTGGCCGGCGCGGCGAACCTCGACCGGCCGGTGCGCTGGGTGCACGTCGCCGAGGCCGCCGACGTCGGGGTGATGCTCACCGGCGGCGAGATGGTCCTGACCACCGGGGTGCTGCTCGCCGGCGACGAGGACAAGCAGACCGACTACATCCGCTCCCTGCACCGCGCGGAGGCCGCGGCCGTCGTCCTCGGACTCGGCCGCGCCTTCCCCACGCCACCGGACGTGATGCGCCGGGCCGCCGAACGCTGCGGACTGCCCATGGTGGTCCTGCACCGGCCCTTCCCGTTCGCCGAACTGACCGAGGAGGTCCAGTCCCGGCTCGTGCGGCGGAATTTCGCGGCCGTGAGCCTGTCGGAGTCCGTCCGTACGGCGCTGACCGGACTCATCACGGCCTGCGCCCCGCTGCAGCGGCTGCTCGACGAGATCGCCGTGCACGCCGGCTGTCCCGTGATCCTCGCCAACCTCGCGCACCGCGTGCTCGCGACGGCGGGGGAGCGGTCCGCGGTGGACGACGTGCTGCGCGACTGGGAGCGCATCGCCCGGCAGGCGGGCGGCACCGAGGGCGACGGCTGGGTCCGCGCCGAACTGGGCGGACGCGGCGAGCGCTGGGGCCGGATCGTGCTGTGCGGCTACCGCGGCGACAGCCCCATCGGGAGCCTTCTCGCCGAGCGCGCGGCCGAGGCCCTCGTCCTGCACCGCATGCTCGGCGGCTCGGTGCACAGCTGGGAGGAGCAGTCCGCCCAGAGCCTGCTGACGGACCTCGTCTTCGGCGTGGTGCCGGCCCGTCAGCTGCTGCCGCGGGCGCGTGCCGCCGGACTGCCCGTCAACCGCCGCACCTTCGTCCCGCTCGTGGTACGCGACGGGGACCCGGCCCATCTGGACCGGATGCTGCGCCTGCTCGGGCTCTCCGGGCTCGTCGCCGAACTCGCCGACGGGGCCACCGCCGTGCTGCTCAGCCTCCCCCGCGACCAGGACGCCGAGGCGCTGACCGCCCACTTCGCCGCCCGGCTGAGGACGGAGTCGGTCTCGGGCGGAACGGTCGTCGCGGCGGCCGACGCGCGTGCCGCCTGGGAGGACGTACCCGCCGGGCTGCGCGAGGCCCGGCATGTGGCCGACGCCGTTGCCGGGCATTCGGCCGCGCTCGACCTGCCGCCGGTGGTCCGGCTCAGGGACGTCCATCTGCGCGGTCTGATCCGGCTGCTGCGCGACGACCCGCACGTCCAGTCCTTCGCCGAGCGGGAACTCGACGGACTGCTGTGCGGGCGCGACGCCGAGCAGGAGCTGCTGCCGGTGCTGCGGACGTATCTCGCCACCGGCCGCAACAAGTCCCGCACCGCACAGCTCCACCACGTCAGCCGTCCCGCCCTCTACCGGAGGCTGGAGGCCATCCAGGCCCGCCTCGGGGTCGATCTCGACGACTTCGAACAGGCCGCCTCCGTGCACATCGCGCTGCTCGCGCACGACGCCCAACAGGGGTGAAACACCGTGGAAAAGTGCGGGAAACCAGTGTGTACGAGCCGGGTTGACACCGTGCAACGCAGGGCGCCCGCAGACGTGACACGGTGCAACTCAAAGCGGCCCGCACGGCTTCCTAAGCTCACCGCACACCGAGCGACCGGAGGTCCCGATGAGCAGAGTGATCCGTGCCGCCGTCTTCCAGACCGCCTGGACGGGCGACAAGGAATCGATGATCCAGGTCCACGAGCAGGCGGCCCGCGACGCGGCCGCGCAGGGTGCTCAGGTCCTGTGCTTCCAGGAGCTGTTCTACGGGCCGTACTTCTGCCAGGTCCAGGACCCGGCGTTCTACGAGTACGCCGAGCGGATTCCGGACGGCCCGATCGTCAAGCGCTTCCAGGCGCTGGCGAAGGAGCTGGGCATCGTACTGGTGCTGCCCATGTACGAGGAGGAGCAGCCCGGCGTCCTCTACAACACGGCGGCGGTGATCGACGCCGACGGCTCGTACCTCGGCAAGTACCGCAAGACCCACATCCCGCAGGTGAAGGGCTTCTGGGAGAAGTTCTACTTCCGTCCCGGCAACTCCGGCTGGCCCGTCTTCGACACCAAGGTGGGCCGGATCGGCGTCTACATCTGCTACGACCGCCACTTCCCGGAGGGCTGGCGGGCCCTCGGCATCGCGGGCGCCGAGATCGTGTTCAACCCGTCGGCCACCTCGCGCGGCCTCTCCGGCTATCTCTGGCAGCTGGAGCAGCCGGCCGCCGCCGTGGCCAACGAGTACTTCGTGGGTGCGATCAATCGGGTGGGCGTCGAGGAGCTGGGCGACAACGACTTCTACGGGACCTCGTACTTCGTGGACCCCGAGGCGCAGTTCGTCGGCGAGGTGGCGAGCGACAAGGAGACCGAGCTCGTCGTGCGCGACCTCGATCTGGCCAAGCTGCGCGAGGTCCGTGACCGCTGGCAGTTCTACCGCGACCGCGCCCCGGGCACGTACGGCCCGCTGACCGCGCCGTAACGGGCGAAGATGCCCCCGCGCCCCTGAAGAGGGGCGCGGGGGCAGGCCCGGCATGCGGCTCCGCCGCGTGAGCGCGACAAGCCACAGACAACCCGCACTTCTCACGACCGCCGTCAACGCCCGGAGGGTGAGCATGACTCGTACCGTCATCCGCGGTGGCCTCGTCATCACCGCGTCCGACGAGATCCACGCCGACGTCCTGATCGAGGACGGCCGCATCGCCGCCCTCGCCGCGACCGGCACCCCGACCGCCGAGGCCTTCACGGCCGAGCGGACCATAGACGCCACCGGCAAGTACGTCATCCCGGGCGGTGTCGACGCCCACACCCATATGGAGCTGCCGTTCGGCGGCACCTTCGCCTCCGACACCTTCGAGACCGGGACCCGGGCCGCCGCCTGGGGCGGGACCACGACCATCGTGGACTTCGCCGTGCAGAGCGTCGGCCACACGCTGCGCGAGGGCCTGGACGCCTGGCACGCCAAGGCCGAGGGTAACTGCGCCGTCGACTACGGCTTTCACATGATCGTTTCCGATGTCAACGAGGAGACGCTCAAGGAGATGGATCTGCTGGTCGAGGAGGGTGTCACCTCCTTCAAGCAGTTCATGGCCTACCCCGGCGTCTTCTACAGCGACGACGGCCAGATCCTGCGCGCCATGCAGCGTTCCGCCGAGAACGGCGGCCTGATCATGATGCACGCCGAGAACGGCATCGCGATCGACGTACTGGTCGAACAGGCACTGGCCCGCGGCGAGACCGACCCGCGCTACCACGGTGAGGTCCGCAAGGCCCTGCTGGAGGCCGAGGCCACCCACCGCGCCATCAAGCTCGCCCAGGTCGCCGGCGCGCCGCTGTACGTCGTGCACGTCTCGGCGCAGGAGGCGGTCGCCGAGCTGGCCAGGGCACGGGACGAGGGGCTCAACGTCTTCGGCGAGACGTGCCCCCAGTACCTCTTCCTGTCCACCGACAACCTCGCCGAGCCGGACTTCGAGGGCGCGAAGTACGTGTGCAGCACGCCGCTTCGCCCCAAGGAGCACCAGGCGGCCCTGTGGAAGGGGCTGCGCACCAACGACCTCCAGGTGGTCTCCACCGACCACTGCCCCTTCTGCTTCGTCGGCCAGAAGGAGCTGGGCCGGGGCGACTTCTCGAAGATCCCCAACGGCATGCCCGGCGTCGAGAACCGTATGGACCTGCTCCACCAGGCCGTCGTCGACGGGCACATCTCCCGCCGCCGCTGGATCGAGATCGCCTGCGCCGCCCCGGCCCGCATGTTCGGGCTCTACCCGAAGAAGGGCACCATCGCCCCGGGCGCGGACGCCGACGTCGTCATCTACGACCCGCACGCCGAGCAGATCATCTCCGCCGAGACCCACCACATGAACGTCGACTACTCGGCGTACGAGGGCAAGCGCACCACCGGCCGGGTCGAGACCGTCCTCTCGCGCGGGGAGCCCGTCATCACCGACCGGGAGTTCACCGGACATGCGGGCCACGGCGTCTACACCCCCCGCTCCACCTGTCAGTACCTCAACTAGGAGTGGCGCCCATGGACTTCGGACTCGTCCTGCAGACCGACCCGCCGGCATCGCGGGTCGTCAGCCTGATGAAGCGCGCCGAGCGCAACGGCTTCCGCTACGGCTGGACCTTCGACTCGGCCGTGCTGTGGCAGGAACCGTTCGTGATCTACAGCCAGATCCTGGCGAACACCCAGAAGCTCACGGTCGGTCCAATGGTGACGAACCCGGGCACCCGCACCTGGGAGGTCACGGCCTCCACGTTCGCCACCCTCAACGACATGTTCGGCAACCGCACGATCTGCGGCATCGGCCGCGGCGACTCGGCCATGCGCGTCGCGGGCCGCAAACCCAACACCCTGGCCCGCATCAGCGAGGCCATGAAGGTCATCAGGGCCCTCGCCCGTGGCGAGGAGGCGGACCTCGGCGGCGCGGTGATCAGGTTCCCGTGGATCAAGCCGGGCGCCGAACTGCCGGTCTGGATGGCCGCGTACGGCCCCAAGGCCCTGAAGATGACCGGGGAGGAAGCGGACGGCTTCATTCTCCAGCTCGCCGATCTGTATCTGACCGAGTACATGGTGAAGGCCGTGAAGGACGCGGCCGTCGCCGCCGGACGCGATCCGTCCGAGGTCAAGATCTGCGTCGCGGCCCCGGCGTACGTCACCGAGGACGACTCGCCCGAGGCGCTCGCGCACGCCCGTGAGCAGTGCCGCTGGTTCGGCGGCATGGTCGGCAACCACGTGGCCGACCTGGTCGCCAAGTACGGCGAGCACTCCGCCGCCGTACCCGAGGAACTCACCGACTACATCAAGGCCCGCGAGGGCTACGACTACTCCCACCACGGACGCAGCGGCAATCCCGACACCCAGTTCGTGCCCGACGAGATCGTCGACCGATTCTGCCTCATCGGCCCGCCCGAGAAGCACATCGACAAGCTCAACGCGCTGCGCGACCTCGGGGTCGACCAGTTCGCCGTCTACGACATGCACGACGCTCAGGAAGCAGTCATCGACGTGTACGGAAGTCAGATCATCCCGGCCGTCAACGGCTAGTTCCCGCAAGGGTCCTTCCACCGGCCCTCTTCGCTCGTCCCCTTCTCGCTCCCCCGAGAAGGGGCCAGGGCGCTCCCGTCCCTTCGTTGCCGGGGCGCACCCCCCATCGGCTACGCCACCCCCACGGCCTTTCCCGTCCCGCCTCATGATTGGCCTGCCCATGACCGACACGGCTCCTACGGCCATACCGCTGTCCGACCAAGTCACCGGCCCCGACGGGCGGGTGGAGTTCGCCCCGGGCTCCGCGCAGCCCACCGGTCCGTACGCCAACGAGGACCTGCTTCCGGTCCCCGTCGCACGGCGCACCTGGACCACGTACAACTTCTCCGCACTGGGTGTTGCGTAAGAGAGAACACATACTGCGCAGTGAGGCGCTGACAGGTGCTTCGCCGGCGACCGCGCTGGTCGCGCGAGCACGCGTCCAGCGTGCGTGCTTGACGCCGTCGGAGTAGGCCGCCTTCCGCAGCTGTGCGCGCGGAGCTGGTCGGCTTCTCCATCGTTCGCTGTAGTCCCCGGGGTTGCGACAAGGCCCAGGATTCACGTCCCTGCATGAGTCTCCGAGTTGCGAGGTGGTCTCCAATGTCCTCCAGTGGAAGAACCCTGGCCGATCCGGCCGTTGCCCAGCACGCGTATCCGGACGGCCGGGTCGCCTTGTCTGATTCGGCGGTGCTGGACGACTCGCGTTTCGCCAACGCGGACCTGCTGCCGGTCGCGATCGAGCGCCGTAAGTGGGGGACTTACAACTATCTCGCCCTTTGGGTGGGAATGGCGCATTGTATCCCGTCGTGGACGCTGGCCTCGGGGCTGGTGGCGCTGGGGATGGACTGGAAGCAGGCGGTGCTGACGATCGCGCTGGCCAACGTGATCGTGCTCATACCGATGCTGCTGACCGGCCACGCCGGCACCAAGTACGGCATCCCGTTCCCCGTCTTCGCCCGGGCGTCCTTCGGGGTGCGCGGCGCCAACCTGCCGGCGATGGTGCGCGCGGCGGTGGCCTGCTGCTGGTTCGGCATCCAGACTTGGATCGGCGGGGAGGGCATCTTCCTGCTCGCCGGCAAACTGTTCGGCCACGGCTGGCTGAACGCCGGCACTATAGCGGGCACGCCATGGACTCAGTGGCTGTCGTTCCTTGTCTTCTGGCTCATCGAGGTCGCCATCATCACCCGCGGCATGGAGACCCTGCGCAGAGTCGAGAACTGGGCGGCGCCGCTGGTGATCGTCGGCGCGCTGGCCCTGCTGGGCTTCATGGCCGCCAAGGCGGGAGGCTTCGGCCCGCTCCTGGACCAGCCCTCACGTCTCGGCTGGGGGAGCGACTTCGCGAAGGTCTTCTTCCCCTCGCTCATGGGCATGATCGGCTTCTGGTCCACACTGTCGCTGAACATCCCCGACTTCACCCGCTTCGGCGGCAGCCAACGCGCTCAGTTGTGGGGCCAGACACTGGGCCTGCCGACCACGATGACGCTCTTCGCGGTCCTATCGGTGCTGGTCACGTCAGGCTCGCAGGCTGTCTACGGGGAGCCGATCTGGGACCCGATCGCACTGAGCGCGAAGATGAGTAACACCGTCGGCGCCCTGTTCGCACTGCTCATCGTCATGGTGGCGACCCTGTCGGTGAACATCGCCGCCAACGTCGTCTCACCGGCGTACGACCTGTCCAACCTGCTGCCGCGACTGGTCAGCTTCCGCACCGGCGCGCTGATCACCGGCGTGGTCGGCATCCTGATCATGCCGTGGAAGCTGATCGCCAACCCGCACGTGTACATCTTCACGTGGCTCGGCTTCGTCGGAGGCCTGCTCGGCACGGTGGCCGGCATCCTCGTCGCCGACTACTGGATCGTGCGCGGTACCCGCCTGGCGCTGGGGGAGTTGTACCAGTCTGGCGGCCGGTACTGGTACATGGGCGGGTGGAACCTGCGCGCGGTGGCGGCATTCGTGGTTGGAGGCATCCTGGCCGTCGGTGGCTCGTACTCGACCGTCGTCAAGGGCGTCAAGCAGGGCCCGTTCCCCGTCGACGGGGTCATCCCATTCCTCAAGCCGCTGGCCGACTACGGCTGGGCGGTCGGCCTGGCCTCCGCCGTGCTGCTCTACACGCTGCTCAGCCTCGGCACCGGGCGGAAGCAGGACGCCTGAACCGCAGACTGGCTGGTGAGTACGCCGGGCACGGGTGTGGCGGAGTACGCCCGTGCCCTTGTACCGGGAGGGCGACAGTACCCGGCGTACAGCCCGACTCGTCTGCCGCTATCTGCGGCTTTGCCAGGGAAAGGGCCTCTGACCTGCGTCGGAGGCTCTTTCCGGTCTTTCGGGGGCTTGCCGTGTAAGGCGGCGAAAAGTCCCTCGGAAGTCCCTCGGACAGCGCTGAAAGTCCCTGAAAAGGCCCAGGAGTTGAGGGGCGGACGATGTCTCTCGACTGGTTCGGATCGACGGGACACAGCGCGCCAGTGGGCGTGAATCACGCCCTTACCCCGGCTTGCCTCGCGCGGTCGCACAGAGGCCAAAGAGAAAGGCGCTGACCCACACTGGTGGGTCGGCGCCGGACCTCGATCTCAGACGTGGATACGGGCGACTTTACGACCCACCTTGAGGTACTGCTCGACGCCATCGAGTGCCCCGGCCTCGTTCACAACTGCGCCGAGCGCCTGTTGAACAGAAGCCTCCGTGAGCGGAGTCGGTTGCTGGTCTCCGTTCGATTCGCGGATCAGGCGGAGGCTTTTCTGCTGAGCCACACGGCGCACGGCGGAGATGCTGGGAGCGAAGTCCAGCGTGCGACTGATCAGCGTCCCGAGTGTGTCTTCGGCGTGGTCCTTGAGGGAGACGACGGGGAGGTTCTGGGCGTCTCCGAAGGAGCGCTTGGAGAAGCGCGCCGTGAACTCCGCGCGGGCCGCGGCAGCAGCGTCCAGACTGTGGAGGGCGGCCACCACCTCGCCGGCCAGGATGCGCTTGACCGCCATCGGGTGCGCCGTTCCCTCCTCCAGGCGCTTGGTGACCACGCGGATCTCGTCGTCCGTCCACTCGGTGAGCAGCTGGAGATACGGCTCGGTCAGGTGGTCGGGGATGGACATCAGCCGGCCGTAGACGTCATCAGGCGACGCCGTCAGGCCCACGTAGTTGTCCTTGCTCTTGCTCATCTTGGTGCCCGTGCCGTCGGTGCCCTCGATGAGCGGGGTGGTGATGACGACCTCGGGGGTCTGCTCCGAGATCTCCATCACCTTGCGGCACATCTGGAGGTTCAGCAGCTGGTCCACACCGCCGAGTTCGACATCGGCGTCGATGGCCACCGAGTCCCACGCCATGACGACGGAGTAGACGAACTCGGCGACCGACAGCCCATGGCCCTCGGCGAGCCGGGTGCGGAAGTCCTCGCGCTGGAGCGACATGGAGACCGGCACCCGGGGCGAGGACCCAGACGAGCTCCGGCAGGGTGACCTGGTTCAGCCACTCGCCGTTGAAACGCAGGTCGGCGCGCTCGAAGTCGATGAACGGCGTGACCTGCTGCTGGTAGCCGCTCAGGTTGCGGGCGATGTCCTCGTCGGTGGGGGGGCGGTCGCTCGGAGGAGCGTCCCGAAGGGTCGCCGATCTTGGCCGTGACGTCGCCGATGATGAAGACGACGTGGTGGCCCGTCCGCTGGAACTGGCTTGCGATAATGATCGGCACCGCGTGTCCGAGGTGGACATCCGGCGAGGGCGGGTCGATGCCGTACTTCACGACGAACGGCCGTCCCGCCGCCTGCGCGGCCTCGATCTTCTCGGCGAGCACCGTCGCTGAGGGGATAAGGTTGATCGCGCGCCGCTCGACCAGGGAGGCCTGCTCCTGGGGGGAGAGGTCGGAGAGGTCGAGGGAGCGCCTTGCTGTTGTCTCGCCGAGCAGTTGCGCGACCGTGTAGTCCGCGCCCAGGTCCGCTCCATCGAGGATGTGCATCACACGGGTGACGGACTCACTCAAACGGCTCATGGCACCTCTGCACTCCTGGGCCGGACAACATCCTTGTCCAGTAAGGATTTGGAAGCGGCGACACTACCGAGTAGGCGTTGTGCCAGTACATCGAATTTGGGAGACGGCAACTGCACGGCCCGCGCACCCTCTTGTTCGCTCCGGTAGCCCGCTCCTGTCTGCTCAGTGGGAGGGGGCGAGGCCGTCAGGCGGTCCGGATCTCGGTGCCGAGCGCCGCCGAGATGGCACGCTGGTGGACGAGGCCCGTACGCACCAGCCTAGCCTCCGGGGTGAAGCAGTCGACGATGGTCATGTGGTTCGCCGCTGGGCACACTCCTCCGTCGACGATGACGTCGGGTTCCAGGCCGGATGCGGCCAGGAAGGCGTGGACCTGGTCGAGGGTGATGGCCGGTCCGGGGTCGTTGGGGCCGGCGTCCCCGGAGATGTTGGCTGTGGTGGCCGCGAGAGGAACTTGCACCGTCGACGCGAGGTCCCCGAGGAACCCGGGGGCGATGGTGACCAGGGCGGGTGATCCGACTGCCGCGTGCTGGGCGGCGTCTGCCGCGTTCTGCCACGGCAGTAGCAAGGCGAGGTCGCCGGGCCAGAAGGCTGCGGCGAGGAGCCTGGCCTCCGGGCTGAGGCTGAAGCGTTCCTCGCAGGAGGTGGTGGAGGTGGCTACGTAGGCGAGGGGCTTGCCGCTCGGGCGGCGCTTGCCCGTGATGATGTCGTCGCACGCCTGCGCGTTGCTCGCGTCGGCGCAGACCATGTACCAGCGTCGGGTCGGGACGACGACGAGTCCTCCGCCCTCGATCGCCTGTGCTGCGGCTTCGAGGTCTTCGGGACCGATGACACGCATGGGCTACTCCTTGTCGACTGCGGGTTGAGAGGTCGCGGTGAGAGGTGGATAGTCGAGCCATGGGTCGCGCAGGGCTTCGAGGCGGCGGCGCGGGTGGTCCGGGTGGGAGACGCGGAAGTAGGCCATCACCCTGGGGAACGGGGTGAGGTTTCGTCCTACCGAGTGCGGGACGAGGTGGTGCATGAGCAGGACGTCGCCGGGGGCGCCGAGCAGGGGCACACCCTGCTCGTGGTCGACCTCTGGGGGCACCTGTTCCGTCATGCCGAGCGACCACTGAGTCCGGAACCAGCCCGCCATGGTGTGGTGACCGGCCGGCTGGTAGTGCAGCGCGCCGTCCTGCGCGCTGCTCACGTCGGACAGGATGACCCCGACGAGGAGCGAGAAGGTACGCAGTTCTCGCGGATCGAGGTGAGGGCAGGAGACCCCGTCCACGTGCATCGCCTTCTCCGGCTGCGCTTCGGGGAACTCCGACTCGGGCACGCGGATCTGGATCTGGGCGGTGGTGACGGGGAGGGTGTCCCCGAGGAGGTCGGTGGCGAGTTCGGCGGCGTCCGTCTCCCCGTACAGGGCGAGGATGTCGGGGTGGCTCCCGAGTTCGGGGGCGAAGGTGCGCTGACTGTAGGCCGGGATGTCGCCGGGTTTCAGGTCGCGGTACCAGGTTCCGACCAGGGAGGTGGCGCGTTGGACGAGTGCGGGGGCGACTAGTGCACGGCGTACGAGAACGCCCGCCTGTTTGAACGTGGTCTGCTCCTCAGACGTGAGGGGCATAGTGCCTCCGTAGGGTCTGCGACGGCCCATGGGACGTGGCCGTGTCGATGCGGTCGAGGACGTGCGTACTGGCGTCGAGCGCTGCGGTGAGGAGCTTCTGGCCCACTTCCGGGGTGGCCTTGCGCGGATCGCCGCCGATGACGCCGTCGGTGGAGAGCGCGGGGTCGTCGGAGGTCCAAGGCCAGGTGACGCCCCGATCGAGTACGAGCTGGCCGATCGCCCGGGGCTGGCCGGGGCCGGGGAACGTCTCGCTCGGCAGGAGGTCCAGTCGGACCCGGTCCGGGTCGAGGGCGAGCATGAGGGCGGTCTCCAGCGCCCCGGCATGCACCTCGGGCAGCTCGCTGTCGAGCGGAATGCGGCCGGCGGCGAGTGCGGCCGGGTGCAGTACGCAGGTGGTAACGCTGTGGGAGTGGCGGAGCTGGTGGACGACCGCTTCCAGCACGCCGCGGTTGCCGCCGTGTCCGTTGATGAGGAGCACGGAGCCGACGCGCGTGGAGCGGGTGTACTCGGTGACGAGCGTGGTGATCAGCGTGGCGTACAGGTGGAGGTCCAGGGTGATGGTCCCCGGCGTGCGAGCGTGTTCGGGCGAGAGACCGTAGGGGACGGCCGGTCCTACCCAGAGGTCGCACCGGCCCGCCACATGCGCGGCCAGACGGTGGGCGAAGCGCTCGGCGATGACGGTGTCGGTGTCCAGGGGCAGGTGTGGGCCGTGCTGTTCACCTCCTGCTCCGCCGCCCGAAGCGGATCAGGAACTCGTTCTCCTCCGGGAAGGTGTCGTCCTTACTGAAGTCCGTGAGCCGCTCCTTGACCGCGGTCTCGAATTCCGGCAGCCGGTCGCCGAAGAGGTGGGGTGCGGCGAAGGAGGTGGAGTAGAGGTAGCCGAGGATGCTCTCGGTGGTCCAGGTGCGGTGGACAGGGATTCGCGCCTCCTCGACCTGGTCGAAGGGCGACTCCTCCATGATCTCGCTGTAGGGGCGGTTGTGGTGCTGGAAGGTGCCGGAGCCGGCGCGCCGTTCCTGGCCGAGGAACGCCTTGATGACGTCTCGGGCGGCCTCCTTCCAGGGGTTGGTGGCGGTCCAGAAGCTGCTGTCGCCGAAGATGGCCACGACGCCGTCGGGAGCGACCTGGTCGTCCAGGCGGGTCAGTACGGCGGCCTGGTCGAGCCAGTGGAATGCGCGGCAGATCGTGACCAAGTCGGCCTTCCAGTCGGCGGGCGGCACGAAGTCCTCGGCGGTGCTCTCTACGAGCGACAGGCGTGTTCGCTCGGGGAGCTTCGGGCGTAGCGCCGACTCCGCCGCGGCGAGCATGTCGGCGTCGTTGTCGATGGCGATGATGTCGTCGAAGCGGCCGAGCAGTGCCTCAGCGACCAGTCCGGTGCCGGTGCCGACGTCCAGTAGGCGACGTGGACCGCCGGTACGGGTCGGTGCGGCCTGGTTCAAGGCTGCGGCGACGTCTTCCGGGATGCCGGGTCGGAACTGGCGGTAGTAGCTGGCGGTTCCGGTGAACAGGCTCATGAGGCGCTCCGTGGTGCGAGGTGCTGGATGTGGGCAGCGGCTGCCGCCAAGTCGTCGGCGACGAGCACACGGTGGTCAACGAGCAGGGATTCGTCGGGGACCTGTCTTCCGCGTGAGATCCACACGGGACGCGCCCCTGCTGCGATGGCACCCAAGATGTCGCACGCCCAGTCGTCACCGACGTGGATCAGGCCACTTGGGTCCGTGTGGAAGTGGTCGGTTACGGCCTGGAAGGCGCGACGGTCGGGCTTGGTGTGGCCGATGCGGCAGGACGGGAAGAAGTCGCTCACCCACGGGGAGAGGAGCGTGCGCATTCCGTCGGTGTCGGCGTCGACACATGTCACGTTGGAGAGGGTTACGACGGTTGCTACGGCACTGACCCGGCGCAGGGCCTCGATGGTACCGGGGTAGAGGCTGAACGGGGCCGGTGGCACATCGTGCGGGAACGTCTCTGCCGGCACCTGGATGGCCTCGCAGACCTCGTGGACCAGGGAGTCGGTCAAGACCGGGCGGGTGTGGAGGCTGGACCGAAGGATCTCGCGGGTACGCGCGGGAGGAAGCGGTGACGCCTCGACCAGCCGCATCGTCAGGCCGGGGCCGTCGGCCATGCCCAGGGTGCCCCCGACGTCCACCGAGACCAGCAGTTCGGGCCGTGACGTCACTGGGTCCTCCCCGTGGTGGCCGGGAGCGCGGAGACGACGGCTTCGATACGGGCCTGCCGGATGTCCGGCGTGGTGGCTTCGGAGAGGAACGTGAGAACGTACCGCAGCTCCGCTTCGTCGAGCGCGCCGAGTGATCGCCCTTCCTGATCGGCGGCGGCGTTGAGGTCCGGTGGGACGCTGCGGGGACGCAATCCGTGCGGCACGTGCAGTCGGCCGTGCCAGTGCTCGCCGTCAGCCGATGCCGGAAAGCCGTTCGTGGGGCGCAAGACGGTGACGTCGTCCAGCGTCAGGATGCGCACGGGGACGGACGAGTCCTCGATGTCGAGGCTTCCGGTGAGGAAGGTGTCGTGGCCGTCGAGTCGTCGCGACAGGCGGAGCAGGGGCCCTTCCGGACTGTGGGTAACCGTGCCCTCGACAGGGACGTTCAGTGAGGCGTTGGGCATGCTGTGCTCCTTGGTGTGGTGCCAAGACCTGGGGTGTCGGGCAGGCGGATGTGGCCCTTTTCAGGGCGGAGCGGCACCTCGTAGAGGCGTTGGCGACCGGGCTCCCACCGCAGCCGGTACTCGACGGCCGGGACGGCGTCGGGATAGGCGGCGGCGAGGTGGAGGCCGGGCAGGAATGAGCGACCGTGCGGGTACACGGGGACGCCATGGGCCTGGGCGACTGGGATGATCTGTGCCGCTCGGGTCAGACCGCCACATCCGACGGCGTCGAGGGTCAGGGCACTGGGCCGTATGTACTGGATCAGTCCGGCGGGGTCCTCGTCGCAGTGCGCGCGTTCGCCGACTGCCAAGGGCAACGGGGAAGCCGCCAGGAGTTCGTAGGTGTCCGCGTCGTGACGCAGGAGCGGGTCCTCCAGCCACCGAAGGCAGGCGGGATCGGCGGCCTGCGCGAAGGCCAGGGCAACGGCCGGTGTCCAGGTGCCGACCGCGTCGACGGCGAGCGGCGCGCCGAGAGCATCGGAGAAGAGCTCTACCGCTTGGGCCATGCGGGCCGCTGCTTCCCCCGACGGTTCGGCCGGATCGCGACGAAGCCCCCACTTGCTGAAGCTCCAGCCGCCGGCCATGACGCTGGTCAGCACGTTCGGGCTGTTGATGCTGCTGAGATCCTGGGTAAGCCAGGAGGCATACGCCGGGATGAGCGGCTGGGGGGCTGCGGTCGTAATGAGTTCGGCCACGCTGCGCTCGGCGAGTTGGCCGTGGAGGTCCCAGACGGCGCAGTCGACCGTGCCGACCGCCCACGAGGCCACCTCGGACGGATGCCTGCGAGCCGCAGTCCGCAGGCCGTCGAGCAGGCCAACGTGGTCGGTGACCAGCGCGTCCTTCGTCTCAGGGGCCAGTACGTCGTTCACGAAGCGTGCCACGCATTCCCCGACCGGGCCGTACCAGCCGACCGCGTGCCCAGCGCGGGCCGCGACGAAGAAGGTGTCGTCTCCGACTGCCGCGGGCTGCCTTGTCTGGACCACGTGGAGGTCCTGGATGGTCCACGAGGTCATCGGACCACCTCGCGGGAGGCCAGGAGGAGGTCGGCAGCCCGTTCGACTCCCGACACGTCCATGCCCATGGTGCGGGCGAGATCGCGCTGCAGCATCGGTCCGGCGGGCTCCTGCCAGCCGATGACGTCGACGGGGCGGCGAAGCCTTCCCGCCAACAGGCCCCACACAGCCGCCGGGTGGCCGAGAGTGAGGATGAAAACGGGAGCGTGGGCACCGAGATAGTGCTCGATCTCACGACCGTTCAGACCCCGTGGCCACACGCTTGGAGCACCGAGGACCGTGAGGTCCAGCAGATTGACGACTCGGACCCGGCACCGGTGACGGTTGCGAATGCGGTCGACGGCCTCCGTGGCCACGGCAGCGGGGATGTCACCTGCTGTCACGATTGTCAGGTCAGGCTCGTCATCGTCGCTGAGGTGCGACCACACCGCGAGACCACGGCTCTGTTCCTCGGCGAGGTATCCCGCTGGGTGGCGAGTGCGGCTGTGCTTGCCGGTGATGATCAGGTTGACGCGGTCCACAGAGTCGAGCGCCTCGTCCAAGACCGCCGCCGTCCGCGCCGGGTCCGCCGGCGTCAGCACGCGCACTCCGGGCGCGCCCAGTCCCAGCAGGGCTGTGGCGAGGGATGGGTCGCCGTGCGTGTGGACATTGTGCCAGCCGTAGGAGGTCAGGAGGACGTTGAGGCTGGGCAGGCCCCGCGCGCCGTCGAGGCGTCGCTGCTTGATGTGCCCCACCAGGCCGCTCGAGAGCAGAGGGGCGAAGCCTTCGTACGACACGAGCAGGCCCCGTCGCCCGCTGGCGGTCCAGCCAGCGAGCCACTCCAGCAGTATCTCCTCTGCCAGCAGCTCGTGAGCCCATCGCTCAGCTGTGAGATCGGGGAGACGGTTGGAGGCCAGTTCGTCGGGGCTGAGGAGCAGGAAGTCCCCTCGTTCGGCGTGCTGCCGGACAATCCCAGTGACCGCGCTTGCGAACGAAACCACACTGACCTCTCGTGGAGCAGGGGGAGTTGCCGACCGTGCGGAGGGAAGGGAGTACCAGCGAACCTGAGCGACCGCTTCCGCGAGAGACCCTCGGCTGTGCCCGTTCGCGTCGAAGAGCTGTGAAGGCCGGTAGGAGGCTAGCCAGTCATTGAGCTGCGCCAGTTGTTCCGCGTCGGCGCGCGGGTTCGTGAGGGGTGTCTTGTGCAGGGCAGGCGTACCGAGGAGCGTCTGGCTGCCGAGGGCGACGGGGCCGGTCCACCCCTTGACGCAGCGCAGGACGAGAGCTGTAGGCCTGCCATGCAGGGTGAACTCCATGGCCTCCCATAGAGCGGCGTGAAAGGAGGCGTGCTCGGCCTGTGATCCGGTGGTGACGTGGACGACCTCGACATCCCATCCAAGGCCGGCGAAGTACGCGCGAAGGCGATCGTCGTTCAGCCGTCCGAGCAGAGATGGACCACCCATGCGGAAGCCGTTCACGTGCACTACGGGAAGGACGGCAGCGCCAGCGAGGTCTCCGTGCGCGAGCCAAGCGGCTGCGGTGGTCGGAGTCTCGCACTCGCCGTCGCCGATCACAGGGACGACGACCCTACCGCGAGCGCCCAGGGCGGCTCCTTGGGCAAAGGGCAGGCAGCCGCCGAGGCGTCCGCCGAGAAAGGCACCTGCGGGAAGCGTCGGGGTGACCTCGGCACCCAGTCCATCCACGTCGGGGAACGACCTGGAAAGCCGTCGCAAACCGTCGGCGTCCGGGCCGAAATCGGGGCGCAGCCTGCCAAGCTCGCCCGTCACCCAGGAGGCGGAGAGCTGGACCACGCCAGCGTGCCCGGCTCCGAGCAGCGGCACGAGGCCGACTTCTTCTTCGAGGGCCCCGGCGGCGAGAGCGAGGTGGGACAAGGCCCAGGCCGTGCCCGGCACGGTTCCCCAGTGACCCGAGGGGCGCGACTTCACGTGTTCGGCGGTCAGCGGCTGACTGAGCAGGACGTTGTCCTGTAGGTGGAGTTGGCACACCGAGGCGTAGCAGACGGCTCTCCACAGGGCATCGGCCAGAACGGCATTGCCCTCCATCAGCCACCGACCAGGGGCTCGTCAGCGAAGGTGAAGTACCACAGGGGTCGGTAGCACTCCCATGCCGCAGGCCGCAGCCCGGAGGGCTTCATGATCTTCTCTATCTCGGTGCGGGCGCGGAGGTAGTACTCAAGCTCCTGGGCCCCCGAGGCGCGCAGGCCGGCCATGATGCGGTTGTGTGCCTGGTAGACCTGGAAGTTGGGGAACTCGGTCACGTACGGCGCGAGGGCCTCGACACCGGTGCGCAATGCGTCGAGGTCGTCCAGGCCCGCGATGTACGTGAACGACGTGCCGTGGCCGGCGGCGACCGCCCGCCTCAGCACTTCCGGCATCGAGGTGCTCGTCAGTACGGCCTTGCTGGCCTTCAGCAGAAGGTCGCGTCGGGTAAAGCACTCAGCGGTGAGCCGGAGCACGAAGGGGCCGACGTCGGCTAGCTCGTCGAACGCCTGCCTGGAGTGGAGCACTGAGGTGAGGAAGCCGAGCCGGGCTTCGATGCCGTACTCGACGAGTACCGAGCGCAGAGCCCGCAGATGGACAACGGCCGCGGGCTCCCGCTCAAAGCATCCGGTGGAGACGGTGACCTCTCGGACTTCCGTCAGGTTCCGCCGCGGGTGCTGTTCGCGCAGCGCGACGAGGAGTTCTCGGAGGTCCTGTTCCTCCGACAGCCGCGGGTCTGCCGCCGCTTCCAGTGTGTTGGGGCAGAAGGCGCAGCCCACGCATCGGCTACGGGCGTTCGGGTTGAGGGTCATAGCGGTGCCGTTGTCGCGGAAGTAGCCACCGACAGCCTCATCGGCATCGACACGCTCCACAAGGCCGATTGCGGATTCACCCAGCAGCAGTTGCCCGTCCGCCAAGAGGCGGAAGGGCGACTCCGCCGCGTTAAGCGGAACGATGAGCTGCCAGGGCACCGAACGTGCGCTGTCCAGCCGCACCTGCAAGCGGGCGCGGTGACGCGGGGCTTCCCCGTCGATTCCGTGGAGGTTGATCGCGATGAGCAAAGCGTCTTCGACCGGGATGCCGTACTGCTGCGCGAGTCGCTCTACGCCCGCGAGTGTGGACGTCGCGCCCGCCTGTCCGCCGAGTAAAGCTGTCACGCGCATGCTCCATCCATGAGGCGGGAGAGGGGATGGCGTCGGCGGAACCCGGGGGATGCTCCGTCGACGGCTTCCAAGAGCGTGCCGTCGTAGGGCAGGACGGCGAACCACGCGCAGGGATTTTTGGCGGACGTCCTGGGACGTTTTTCAGTAGACGGCGTGGGCCAGTGACCGTAGGTGAAGCATCAGGGCGGCGATGTCCGTGAGGTCGGCGAGCACGGTGCTCGCTCCGGCCTGCTTCAGCTCATCTGCGCTGTGGACACCGGAGGCCACGCCAATCACGTGCGCGCCGGAGTCGAGGGCGGCCTGGACATCACGCGGGGTGTCGCCGATGAGCACCACAGGCGTCTCGGCCGGGGTGCCATAGGCGGCGCGGACACGGCCCCGGGCGACGTCGACCAGATCCGCCCGGTCCGTCGCATCCGCTCCGTACGCCCCGCACTCCATATCGACCAGTCCGTCCAGCCCGAAGGCCCTGAGTTTGACCCGGGCATTCGCCCGGATGTTCCCGGTCAGGACTGAGGAGATCAGGCCGGGCTCGGCCGCCACCGCGGCGAGCGCCTCGCGAGCACCGGGAAGCGCTCGGCCACGACGGGCGAGATCAGCCTCCCGCGCTGCGCCGGCGGCCTCCAGGGCGGGCTGGATCAACGCCCACTCCGGTGACTCCATACCGTGGTCCCGGAACATCCCCGTGAGGATCAGTCGGTCGGTCCGGCCCTTGGTGCGGGCCGGATGGTCGGCGGCACGGCCGACGACGCCTTCGAACGCGGCGGCGTAGATCTCCTTGCTGACGCCGGAGTTCTCGATGAGGGTGTGGTCGATGTCCCAGAGCACGATCAGTGGCACCGGGCCAGCCTAGGCGTACGAACAGTTCCGGCCACAACCGCGTCCGCCGGGCTCATCGCACTTGCGGCCTGCTGCCACAGTCCGGTTGGCTTGCCTGAGTGAATGAACGACTGCGTTCCGCGCTCGTGCAACGCGGCCTGACCGTGGAGGAGTTGGCCGAAGCCTGCGCCGTGGATCCCAAGACTGCCAGCCGGTGGGTCGGCGGTCGGGTCCCCCACCGTCGGCACCGCTGGACGGTCGCAAACCTACTGAGCGTCGACGAGACATACCTGTGGCCGGAGAACGGCCAGGGAGCTCAACGGCCCGGTACGGCCCGCTCGGAACTCGTCGACACCTATCCCAACCGGGCGAGCGTCCCCCGCGATGTGTGGCTCTCCTTGCTCCTGGGGGCAATGAAGCAAGTTGACGTACTCGTCTTCTCAGGGACCTTCTTCGCGCAGACGAACCCGCACATCGCGAGGATGCTCCAGGAAAGGGCGCAGGCAGGCGTTCGTATCCGGCTGTGCTTCGGCGATCCGGACGGGGAGGCGGTCCGTGTCAGGGGCAGGGAGGAGGACATCGGAGACACGCTCGCGGCCAAGATCAAGGCGTCCCTCACGTACTACCGCGACCTCGTCGGCTACCCAGGCTGCGAGGTACGCCTTCACGACACGACACTCTACAACTCGATCTTCCGATACGACGACCACCTCATGGTCAACCCGCACATCTGGGGCCAGCCGGCCAGCGCCAACCCGCTACTCCAACTCCGCAACACCGACGGCGAAGAGTGGTTCCAGCGGTACAGCGACAGCTTCGAGGCCGTGTGGGAATCCGCGCGCCCCTGGGCGCCCAACAGTCAGGAGTAGCACCACCGTGGGCAGGACCGAGTACTACCACGACCCCAAGGCCCCCAAGGCCAACACCCTCATCCCCGCCAGCAACCTGCTCGTGGTCAACGACGAAGGCGCCATCCTCCTCCAGCGACGCCGCGACACCGGCCAGTGGGCCCTGCCCGGCGGAGCCCAGGACATCGGCGAGAGCCCGGCACGGTGCGCCGTCCGCGAGTGCGAGGAGGAGACCGGCATCGTCGCGGAGGTCACCGGTTTCCTCGGCGTCTACTCCAACCCGGACCACATCATCGAGTACACCGACGGCGAGATCCGGCAACAGTACGAGGCCGTGTACATCGGCCGCCCCGTCGGCGGCAAGCCCACCGTCAACGACGAGGCCGACGGCGTGCGCTGGGTTCACCCGGACGACCTGCACACGCTGGACATCCACGCGAGCATGCACGAGCAGATCGGCCACTACCTCACCGGGGCCTACCCCTACCTCGGGTGACGGCTCGCATTCACAACTCGAAGTCGGCCTCGACCGCGGCCGCCCGCACCCGATCCACACTCGCGTGGATGTGCGGCGCGGCCCGGCGAATGAAACGCCCCACCACGCTGTCCTCGCCGTAGCGGCCCAAGATCTCATGCAGCCGTTCATGGGACGTCGTCCGCCGGCCGTCCGGCGTCGTGGTCATATCGCAGTAGACCAGCGCATCCACCAGGAGCGGATCACCCAGGAGGGGGAACTCGTCGGTCAACTCGTCTCGTAGGCCACGCTCCTCGGCTTCCAGCAGGGCGTACGAGTGGTTCGCGACCAAGCGGACAACCCGTTCCTCCGCCGCGTGCACGCTCCAGAGGTACCGTGCTCCGTCCAGCGGATGGAATCCGGTTGAGACCAGCGGTGGCGCGTAGCCGATGTCATGGAGCACCGCAGCGGCTTCCAGTACCGGGGCGCTGTTGCCGACCAGCGGCGCCAGCATCCGGGCGCAAGCGGCAACGCCCTGCGTGTGTGCCCACCTGCGCGGGAGGCTGCTACTCAGCAGCTCGCCAGCCAGTTCATACGCCCAGTCAACCTCGGTCGTCGCCACGCGGGGAGGATAGGGCAGCAACGGCCAGAGCGTCTTGGGCATCCGTGATCGTGGGTAACGGGAAGCCCGGACGCTACAGGAGACACCGAAAGGTTTCTCGATTGCGGACGCGATCGCGGCGTCCGTATCCTTCCGGGCAACCCGTTGACGGAGACGAGTAGCCAGGGATCACGCGTGCCGAGAGAGCCGCCGACAGCTGGGAAGGCGGTCTCGCGCCCCGAGGTGAAGACCCTCCCGAGCGCGGGGAGGAACGGCCCCGCTTGGTGGCCCCATGCCCCGCCGACGGGCCCCCGTTACCGGGCCCGAAATGAGGCCGCCACCTCGTGGCGGCGGAATGCGGTGACACCGCTGGGCGGATTCGGATTCGAACAGAGTACGTGTTCTATCACGTGCACTGTGGGTCGGCAGGGCCCACAACACGGCGTCCTGGACCCTGGCCTCGGGCCTGATCGCCGTGGGCATGGACTGGAAGCAGGCGGTGTTCACCATCGCCTTGGCCAATGTGATCGCGCTGGTCCCGATGCTGCTCACCGGGCACGCGGGACCCAAGTACGGGATCCCCTTCCCGGTCTCCGCCCGCGCCTCCGACCCGCAGGGCTACATCTTCACCTGGCTCGGCCTGGTCGGCGGACTGCTCGGCACGGTGGCGGGCATTCTCATCGCCGACTACTGGATCCTGCGCCGCGGCTCCCTCGGCCTCGGGGACCTGTACCGCTCGGGCGGGCGCTACTGGTACGAGGGTGGCTGGAACTGGCGGGCCGTCGTCGCCTTCGTGGTGGGCGGCGTCCTGGCGATCGGCGGCGCCGACTTCCATCCGCTGGTCGACGGACGTCCGATCCCGGCCCTCAGGCCCCTTGCGGACTACGGCTGGGCGGTGGGCCTCGGTACGTCGCTAGTGCTGTACGTGGTGCTCATGCTGCTGCGGGGACGGGAGAGGGCCGCGGCCTGACCCGGCCCGCGCTGGAGGACGGTCAGCCCTTCGTCTGGCCGTTCTCCAGCGCGGCCACCGCGTCCTTGGCGGCCTTGATGGCGCCCTTGTTGATCTCGTCCGTACTCGGCGCCTTCTTCGTCTCGAAGTCACTGCCGTTGTAGGTGATGGACACCAGCGCGTTGGACACGCGGACCAGCACCACGCCCTCACGGGTCTGCTGCTTGTCCTCGGTGGTGAGGTTCACCACCGAGTAGCCCGAATCGCCGAGGCCGGGGACCGCGCCGCCGCCGCTCTTCTCCGTGGTCCGCTCGGTGTACGACTTCTGCGCCTGGGCGTTGGAGCCGGTGATCTCGAAGGAGACGTCGAGCCAGCGGTAGTCGTAGCCCTTGAGCGCGTTCCAGGAGCAGGTGCGCCGGACGGACTTGTCCGTCGACGGGATCTCCTTCCCGTCCGTCTTGGCGCCGGGGACGAGCGACTCGATCGTCTTGGTGGCCACGGCGCCGCACGGCGCAGGCGCGGCGGAGTAGGTCTTGGCCGCCGGCGCGGTGGCGGTGGTGGAGGCGCCCCCGGCGCTCTCGGTGCCTTGCGTGCTCGGGGTCCCCTGCGCCGCCTTCTGGTCGGTGGCCGGGGCGGCGGCGAGCGGCCCGGACGACAGGGACCAGCCCGCCGCGGCGAGGACGGCGACCGGCAGTAGGCGTGCGGTCAGGGCGAGCGGCAGAGGAAGAGACTGCACGGGCGCTCTCGTGGGGGACGGTGCGGAGTGGGGGTCCACACTGCGGACGGGACGCCAGTGTCACATGACTGCCCGTGAGGCGGAAGTGCGAACTCGCTCCGTGCCTGCTCGGTGACAGCGGACGGCTGTTGACGGGCCGTGAGGTCTGTACGTCCTTGCTGGGGTGTGCCGCTTTTGTCCTCGCCGTCAGGACCTGGACGGGCTCTGCGTGCCGCGTAGTCGCGGAGGGGATCCGGGGTTCGAGGGGCGTGGCTCCGGTCCGTCGTGCGTGTCTTGAGCCTGGCCTCGTACGCGGGTCATCACCCCGGCCGTCGTACGCGGATCATTTCTCGGCCGTCGGGCGTGCTTCATCACCCCGGCTCGTCGTCCCCTTCTGCGAGTCGGGTTCGTCGGCGGCACAGGGGGCGGTGCCGCTCACAGCATCAGCGAGATGGCGTACGCCAGGAAGAACCCGGCCACCAGCACGGTCACGATCATGATCGCGATCAGTGGCCCCATGGCCCAGCCTCGTTGCCGCTGGTACTCCAGTTGCGGAACGGCCTCTTCGACGCTGCTCTCGCCTGGTGGGGTCTCGCCCGGCGGAACCCCGCCCTGCTCCACCCTCGGCCTCCATGACGATGCCGCGGGGGCTCCGTAGCGGTCGTCCCAGGCGCCGCTCATTCCGCTGTTCCGGTGCATCTGGTTCATGTCTTCCGAATACCCCGGCCACCTGCGGTCAAGCAGGCATATCGGGATAAAAAGGGCAGGTGCTGCCTTAGTCGCACCGGGGGTGCGTACGATCGCCGCACCGGACGGCGAGCAGTGAGGAGTTTCCGATGTTCACCACCCGCCCCACGCTCCAGGGCACCTTCGGCATGGTCTCCTCCACCCACTGGCTGGCCTCGCAGTCGGCCATGGCGGTGCTGGAGGACGGCGGCAACGCCTTCGACGCCGCAGTGGCCGGAGCGTTCGTGCTGCATGTGGTGGAGCCGCATCTGAACGGACCCGCCGGGGAGGTCCCGATCCTGCTCGCCCCCGCCGGCGGTGAGGTACGGGTGCTGTGCGGTCAGGGCGTCGCACCCGCGGGGGCCACGATCGCCCACTACCGGGGACTCGGTCTGGATCTCGTGCCCGGCACCGGACCCCTCGCCGCGGCTGTCCCCGGCGCCTTCGACGCCTGGATGCTCCTGCTGCGCGACCATGGTACGAAGCCCCTCGCCGACGTCCTGAAGTACGCCATCGGCTATGCCGAGCACGGGCACGCGCCAGTGGAGCGCGTCGGCGAGACCGTCGAAAGCGTCCGCGAGCTGTTCGAGACGGAGTGGACCTCCTCGGCCGAGGTGTACCTCCCGAACGGGAAGGCACCCGTCCCCGGTGAGCTGCTGCGCAATCCCGCGCTGGCCGCCACCTGGAAGCGGCTGCTCGCCGAGGTCTCCGGGGCGGGGGACCGGGAGGCGCAGATCGAGGCCGCCCGGCGGGTGTGGCGGTCGGGCTTCATCGCGGAGGCGCTCGTGCGGCAGGCGCGGCGGCCCACCAAGGACACCAGCGGCGAGCGCCACAGCGGCACCCTGACCGCCGACGACCTGGCCTCCTGGTCCGCCTCCTACGAGCGGCCCGCCACCTATGACTGGAACGGCTGGACGGTGTGCAAGGCAGGCCCCTGGAGCCAGGGCCCGGCCCTGCTCCAGCAGCTCGCCCTGCTCCCGCCCGAGCTGCCCCGCTACGGCTCCGCGGACTATGTCCACCTGCTGATCGAGGGCTGCAAGCTCGCCATGGCCGACCGCGAGGCCTGGTACGGCGACGCGGCCGAGGTGCCGCTGGGCGACCTGCTCTCGGACGCCTACAACGCCGGGCGGCGCGACCTCGTCGGCGCCAAGGCCTCCTACGAGGTGCGCCCCGGCGCACCCAGGGGCCGCGCTCCCCGCCTGAGCGAGTACGCGTGCGTGGTGGCCGCCGACGACCCCGGCTTCGACCCCATGGGGGCCGGCGAACCGACGGTCGCCAAGAGCCCGACCTCCCCGGTGCCCGGCGAACCGGACGTCGCCGCCGACGGGACCACCCGCGGCGACACCTGCCACCTGGATGTCGTCGACCGTTGGGGCAACATGGTCGCCGCCACGCCCAGCGGTGGCTGGCTGCAGTCCAACCCGGTCGTGCCCGAGCTGGGCTTCCCACTCGGCACCCGGCTGCAGATGAGCTGGCTGGACGAGGGCCTGCCGAACTCCCTCACCCCGCGCCGACGCCCCCGGACCACCCTCACCCCCACGATGGCGCTGCGCGACGGTGTGCCGGTGCTGGCGTTCGGCACGCCCGGCGGAGACCAGCAGGACCAGTGGCAGATGCACTTCTTCCTGGCGGCCGCCCTGCTCCCGGAGGTCCGCGGCGGGCTGGACCTGCAGGGCGCCATCGACGCCCCGAACTGGCACAACGACAGCTTCCCCGGCTCCTTCTACCCGCGCGGTATGCGCCCCGGCAGCGTCACCGTGGAGTCCCGCATGGACTCCGCGGTGGTCGAGGAGCTGCGCCGGCGCGGCCATGACGTGACCGTCGGCGGCGCCTGGTCCGAGGGGCGGCTGTGCGCGGTGGCCCGGGAGCCGCGGACGGGGGTGCTGTCCGCCGCGGCCAATCCGCGCGGGATGCAGGGGTATGCGGTCGGCCGCTAGGCGGGAGCGGCGGGCCGCCGAGGTCGCGCTGCCGGGCCGGAGTGGCGCGGCCGGGCCGGTTACCCCGGTGGCGACGGGCGATCGAGTGTGCCCGCGTCCCGATCAACGAAGTCTCCAATTCATCCGGATTCCACCGGTGGTACACCGGGCCGGGGGGGATTGTCAGCGTCGCGTGCTCTCATGGACGCATGATCGAAGGCTTTGAAACCATCGACGAGTTTCTCGCTCATCGCACGTCAGACGTGGAGGAGGCCGTCCGCACGGCGGCCGCCACCGAGATCATGCCGCGCTTTCGCCGGCTCGCCGCAGACGAGATCGACGAGAAGAGCGGCCCGCACGACCTGGTCACCGACGCCGACCGCAAGGCCGAGGCCTACCTCACCGAGGCGCTCGTCAAGCTGCTGCCCGGCTCGGTCGTGGTGGGCGAGGAGGCGGTCCACGCCAATCCGGCGACGTACGAGGCGGTGCGGGGCAGCGAGCCCGTCTGGATCGTCGACCCGGTCGACGGCACCCGGCAGTTCGTCCACGGCGACCTCGGGTTCTGCACGCTGGTCGCCCTCGCGCAGGACGGCGTCCTGCTGGCCTCGTGGACCTACGCACCGGCCCAGAACAAGCTCGCCACGGCCGTACGGGGACAGGGCGCCTTCCTCGACGGCGTACGCCTGCGCTCCGGCTCACCCGCCCCGGGCCGCGACCTGGAGGTGGCCACCTCGCACCCGTACTACACGACGGACGAGCAGAAGCGCGCGCTCCTCGGCCTGCAGACCGAGGGAATACGCCCGCGCTCGTGCGGCTCGGCGGGCCTCGAGTATCTGAAGATCGCCCAGGGCCTGCTGGACGCCACCGCCTTCTCCTGGGAAGCGGCATGGGACCACGCGGCGGGCATCCTCCTGGTCGAGGAGGCGGGCGGCGCCCACCTCACGATCACGGGTGAGCCGTACCGCGTCACCGGCGGCAACACCCTGCCGTTCACCGCCGCCAGGGACGAGGCCACGGCCCGGCGGGTGGTGGGACTGCTGTCGGGCGGCGTCTGAACCCGGAAGCGCCCGCAACGCCCTTGCGTCCAGGCCGACATCGCCGTCACCGCCGGATCCGGCGGCCGCCACCCGCACCTCCGCACTGTCAGTGCCCCGGCATATCCTGAATGCCTGTGGGCGTCGGCTGACGAAGGAGTCCGAGGTGCCGTCGATGCACGATGCGGTCGTGGTGGGAGCGGGGCCCAACGGACTGACGGCCGCCGTGGAGCTGGCTCGCCGGGGATTCTCCGTGGCCGTCTTCGAGGCCCGCGACACCGTCGGCGGAGGCGCCCGGACGGAGGAGCTGACGCTGCCCGGGTTCCGGCACGACCCGTGCTCGGCGGCCCACCCCCTCGGTATCAACTCGCCGGCCTTCCGGGCACTGCCCCTGGAGCGCTACGGCCTCGAATGGCTGCACGCCGAGCTGCCCATGGCGCACCCCTTCCCCGACGGCAGCGCCGCGGTGCTCTCCCGTTCCGTCGCCGAGACCGCCGCCTCGTTCGGGCCGCACGACGCGGGGGCCTACCGCAGGCTGGTCGAGCCCTTCCTCGGCCGCTGGGACACCCTGGCCCGTGACTTCATGTCCCTGCCGCTCACCGCGCTCCCTCGTGACCCGGTCACCTTGGCCCGGTTCGGCCTCGTCGGGCTGCCCCCGTCGACCTGGCTGATGCGCCGCTTCCGCGACGAGCGGGCGAAAGCCCTGTTCGCCGGTCTCGTCGCCCATGTGATCGCCCCGCTCGACGGCTTCGCCACCGGCGCGATCGGCCTGGTGTTCGCGCTGGCCGCGCACGCCCGCGGCTGGCCGGTGGCCCGCGGCGGCTCCCAGTCCGTCTCGGACGCCCTCGCCGCCTACCTCAAGGACCTCGGCGGCACCGTCCACACCGACTACGAGGTCAAGCGCCTCGACGACCTGCCCCCGGCGCGCGCCTACATCTTCGACACCTCGCCCACCGCCCTGGCCCGCATCGCAGGTCTCGGCCGGTACTACGACGGCTTCCGGTACGGCCCCGGCATCTTCAAGATCGACTACGCCCTGGACGGCCCCGTGCCCTGGACCGCGAAGGAACCGCGTGTCGCGACCACCGTCCAGATCGGCGCCGACAAGGCGGAGATCGGCCATGCCCTGCGCGCCGCTTCCCGGGAGGGCCGCGCCCCCGACAAACCCTTCCTGATCACCGTGCAGCCCAGCGTCGCCGACCCCACCCGGGCACCGGAGGGCAAGCACGTCTTCTGGGCGTACGGCCATGTGCCGAACGGCTGGACGGGAGACCTCACCGACGCCATAGAACGCCAACTCGAGCGCTTCGCGCCGGGCTTCCGCGACCGCGTCCTCGCCCGCGCCACCGCGGGCCCGCCCGAACTGGCCGCCCGCAACGCCAACTACGTCGGCGGTGACATCGCCTCCGGCGCGGTGTCCGGTCTCCAGCTCCTGCTGCGCCCCAAACCGTCCCTGTTCCCGTACAACACCCCCCACCCGGCCGTCTTCATCTGCTCCTCGGCCACCCCGCCGGGCCCCGGAGTGCACGGCATGTCGGGGCACAACGCGGCGAAGGCCGTTTGGAGGAGGCTGAGAGCGACATGACCGGTCTCACCCTGGTGCTGGGCGACATCACCCGGCAGAGCGCCGACGCGATCGTCAACGCGGCCAACTCCTCGCTGCTCGGCGGCGGAGGCGTGGACGGCGCGATCCACCGGCGCGGCGGGCCCGCGATCCTCGAGGAGTGCCGCGCACTGCGTGCCTCCCACTACGGCAAGGGACTGCCCACCGGCCAGGCGGTCGCCACGACCGCGGGCGAACTGGACGCACGCTGGGTGATCCACACCGTCGGCCCGGTCTGGTCCGCCACCGAGGACCGCTCCGAGCTGCTGGCCTCCTGCTACCGGGAGTCCCTCAGGGTCGCCGACACACTGGGCGCCCGGACGGTCGCGTTCCCGGCCGTCTCCACGGGTGTCTACGGCTGGCCGCTGGACGACGGAGCCCGTATCGCGGTCGAGACCGTGCGGAGCGTGGCGACCGACGTCGTGGAGGTGCGGTTCGTCCTCTTCGACGAGCGGGCCTACGAGGCGTTCGCCGCCCACGTCGTCTGACGCGGGCACTCTCGGCCGGGACGCACCGCGGCCCGTTCCGGCGCCGCTGGCGATCGGGACAGTGCCAGGTAGGCTCACGTACATGTCGGATTTCCGCCAGCCCGGCCGCCGGTCATGACCCATGCTGGAGGCATGCGGAACGGGATGCACACCGACAGGGAGCGCTGCGTGCGCGCGGTGCAGTCGAAGGACGCACGCTTCGACGGCTGGTTCTTCACCGCCGTCCTGACCACGCGGATCTACTGCCGACCCAGCTGCCCGGTGGTGCCGCCGAAGCCGGAGAACATGACGTTCTACCCGAGTGCGGCCGCCTGCCAGCAGGCCGGATTCCGGGCCTGCAAGCGGTGCCGCCCGGACACCAGCCCCGGCTCGCCGGCCTGGAACCAGCGGGCCGACCTGGTCGCCCGCGCCATGCGGCTGATCGCCGACGGCGTCGTCGACCGGGAGGGCGTGCCCGGGCTGGCCGCGCGCCTCGGCTACAGCACCCGCCAGATCGAGCGCCAGCTCCTCGCCGAGCTGGGTGCAGGACCCCTCGCGCTCGCCCGGGCGCAGCGCGCCCAGACGGCCCGGCTCCTCATCGAGACGACCGCGCTGCCGATGGCGGAGATCGCGTTCGCGGCCGGCTTCTCCTCGATCCGCTCCTTCAACGACACAGTCCGTGAGGTCTTCGCGCTGGCGCCGGGCGAACTGCGCGCCCGCTTGCCGAAGACGACGGCGATCGCGCCCGGTGTCCTGACCCTGCGGCTGCCCTTCCGGGCCCCGCTCAACCCGGACAACCTCTTCGGCCACCTCGCCGCGACCGCCGTACCCGGCGTCGAGGAATGGCGCGACGGCGCCTACCGGCGCACCCTCCGGCTGCCGTACGGCCACGGGATCGTGGCCCTGACACCGCGGCCCGACCACATCGGCTGCCGTCTGACCCTGAGTGATCTGCGCGACCTGCCCGTGGCGATCAGCCGCTGCCGCCGGATGCTCGACCTGGACGCCGATCCCGTCGCGGTGGACGACCAGCTGCGCGCCGATCCGCTGCTGGCACCGCTGGTCGACAAGGCCCCGGGCCGCAGGGTCCCGCGCACCGTGGACGAGGACGAGTTCGCCGTACGGGCCGTCCTCGGCCAGCAGGTGTCCACGGCCGCCGCCCGCACCCACGCGGCCCGTCTGGTCACGGCGTACGGCGAGGCGGTCGAGGACCCGGAGGGCGGCCTCACCCACCTCTTCCCGGCACCCGAGGCGCTCGCCGCGCTCGACCCCGAGTCGCTCGCGATGCCCCGCACCCGCCGCACCACGTTCACCACCCTGGTCCGCCGGCTCGCGGACAAGGAGATCCACTTGGGCGTGGAGAGCGACTGGGAGGAGACCCGGGCCCGCCTGCTCGCGCTGCCCGGCTTCGGCCCCTGGACCGTCGATGTGATCGCGATGCGCGCCCTCGGCGACCCCGACGCCTTCCTGCCCACCGACCTCGGCATCCGGCGCGCGGCCCAGGGGCTGGGCCTGCCGTCCACCCCGGCCGCGCTCACGGCCCGGGCGGCGGCCTGGCGGCCCTGGCGGGCGTACGCGGTCCAGTACCTCTGGGCGACCGACGGCCACCCCATCAATTTCCTGCCTGTGTAAGGACGTTCCATGAAGCAGTACACGGTCATCGACAGCCCCTACGGTCCGCTCACCCTCGTCGCCGACGACGGCGTCCTGTGCGGTCTGTACATGGTCGGCCAGCGCCACCGCCCACCCGAGGAGAGCTTCGGCGAGCCGGACGACACCCCCTTCGGGGAGGCGATCGATCAACTGCGGGCCTACTTCGCGGGCGAGTTGAAGGAGTTCACCCTCGAACTGCGCCTGCACGGCACGCCGTTCCAGCGCAGCGTCTGGGAGCAGCTGTCCCGGATCCCCTACGGCGAGACCCGCTCGTACGGCCAACTGGCCGACGCCCTGGGCAATCCCGGCGCCTCACGTGCCGTCGGCCTCGCCAACGGCAAGAACCCCGTCGGCATCATCGTCCCCTGCCACCGTGTGATCGGCGCGGGCGGCGGCCTGACGGGCTACGGCGGCGGCCTCGACCGCAAGAGGCGCCTGCTGGACTTCGAACAGGGAGCGGGTCTGTTCTGAAGGCGGCGGTGCCGGGCGCGTGCGCCCGGC